>CAYNUZ010000051.1:0-12614 GCA_964400385.1 uncultured bacterium
AGATCGCGCGGCACGAGTATCACAAGCCGCTCCAGACGGAGCGGGTGGCGGCCCGGCTGGGCGTGCCGGACGCGGTCTTCTGCCGGGCGTTCAAGGACGCCAACGGGGTCTCGTTCAAGTCCTTTCTCGTCCAGGTCCGGCTGGAGGCGGCGCAGTCCATGCTCCAGCGGGGCAACACCTCGATCACGTACGTGGCGCTGGAGACGGGATTCCGCAGCCCGGCCTACTTCAGCCGGGCGTTCCAGCGGGAAACCGGGCTGGCGCCGCGCGATTTTCTGCTGAACCGGCATGCCCCGCTGCCCCGCCCACCCCACCGTCAATCCAGTGCAAGGCGGCATCAAGGAAGGTAGGGGGCGTGCGGGCCGTCCTGCCGTTACAATCGGTGCTGGATGCCGCCCGGGGACGCGGCACGCAGCGGGCGGGACGCGGTCAATGGAGTGATGGCGCGCGGGGGAGCGGGCCGAACACGAGGGGCACCACACATGAAGGCGGCCGGGGGATGACAGCACGACACGCGGCGTGGGCCGCCGCGGCCTTCCTCGCCTGTTCCGGCCCCGCCACCGCCGATTTCGACATCGTGGACATGTGGAACGCCGGGAACGTCCAGCCCGGCACCGTCTTCCCCAACTGGGCGCAGGTGTACGTGGGGTCGTACCAGGTCCTCCTCTGCAACGGGTGCCTGGGCGCCACCGAGACGCTGAACGGGCTGACCGTGGTCAACTTCGGCACCGCCACCACGGCCGACATCGGCGCCGTCTACTGGCAGGTGCGGTGCAGCGCCCTCAACTCGGCGCTCTTCACCATGACGTACGCCGGGCTGTACACGGAGGAGTCCGGGACCTATCCCGCGTGGACCTGGGCCGGGGCGTCGCCGAACCTGGCCACGTGCGGCGACCTGTGCGGCGGCACGTGCGGCGGGACGTTCACCCTCAACGTCTACACCGACATCGCCCCGTGCCCCACCGATCTGCGGACCCTCAAGATGGGGTTCCCGTACCACTCGTTCGGCGGGACCGCGCTGTGGTGGGGTTCCATCTCGGACAACAACGGGTACGTCCTGCCGTGGGGCGACATGATCGGGGAGCAGCAGACGGTCCACGTGGTGTTCAAGCAGGGGCCGGACTACGCGGCGCCGGGCGACACCGTCACCTACACGGTGACCTACGGCCGGCCGGGCACCAGCGTCCTCTCGAACATCGTCGTCACGGACACGCTGCCGCCGTTCGTCCACTACCTCGCCGGCGGCGCCGTGCCCGCGCCGGATCCGGGGTGGGATCCCGATCCCGGCCCGCCGCTGCGGCTGCGGTGGACCCTGCCGGGCGGGGTGGTCATCGGCGGCGCCACCGGGCAGGTCACGTTCAAGGTGACCGTGGACTGGGGGAACGGCGAGACCTTCGAGCCCGGGTCCGGCGACGTGGCCGCGCCCGAGGGGGCCCGCCTCGGGAACACCGCGCACGTGGACTGGCAGGGCGGCAACTGCCCGTACCCCTCGATGACCACGGGACAGGTGGGGACCGCGGTGCGCCGCTTCCTCTTCTGGAAGCAGGCCGACAACGACCTCCTCTTTTCGTCCTCGTACGGCCAGCCGCCGGACGAGATCACGTACGAGCTCTTCCTCAAGAACATGTCGGGCTCGAAAACCTGGTGGAACGTGGACGTCTGGGACACGGTGCCCCCGGAGGTGGATCCGTGGGGCCCGGGGTTCGGGTTCGAGGACCCATGCGGGGGGTGGACGATGACCCCGTCCGGGTGCGCGGCGGCGACCCCGGGCCGGATCGTGGCGGGCGGGACGACGCTCCTCACGTGGAAGCTCGACATGCCGCCGGGCCTGACCCTGACCCTGCGGTGGAAGGCGGCCGTGGTGCCCTCCGCCACCGCCGGGGCGACGGCCCTCAACCGGTCCGCGATCCTCGAGCGGGGCCGTGCGGGGGTCTTCAACGGGACCGGCCATTCGGGGGCGGCGCGGATCTTCACCCACCAGGCGCCGATCGTCCTGCCCACCACGTACACGAGCTACCTCGGGTTCGGGACGGCGGACAACTTCAGCTGGGCGTGCGCGAGCTGCCCGGACGACACCACGGCGATGGAGCGGGAGACCTACTTCATCGTCTTCTACCCCCTGAACAAGAAGACGGATTTCGCGCTCTACGACCAGATCCATGCCAACGACGCGTTCGCCAACTTCGGGGGGGCGTCGCCGCCGATCAACGTGCCGGAAGGCGGGTGCTTCACCGGCGGGACGGACTGGATCCCCGGGTGCAAGGTGGAGCGGGCGCCGGCCATCTACAAGCCGCTGGCGTACGGCGCCTGCCCGTCGTTCACCCGGCAGCGCGACCTCTACAAGCTGGTCTCGAACGCCCCGCTCATCTGGGAGCTGCTGACCGCGGCCGGGTCGGTGGACTCGGACAACGACCAGGGGACCTACTCGGGCACCGCCAGCCTGACGTACCAGGGGTACACCTCGTATTCCTACGCCCGCGTGTGCAGCATCAGCGCGGACCACCGGGACGGGTTCTACCTGGTCAACACCAACACGACGGCCCCGACCACGATGCACGCGTTCTGGTGGGACGCCGCCGCCCTCGCCTACACCTACATGAGCTCCCGGGACGTCGGGCCGGAGAGCCAGTGGTACTTCGCCCCGCCGCTCAACGGCCACTGGAAGGTCATCTCCGGCGACGGGCCGCTCCAGCTCTTCAAGGGGTTCCCGGCCCTCGTTGACGCCAACGGCGATAACAACTGGGGCTCCCAGGTGCCCAACGTCCGGAACGGCTACCTGGTGCCCGACGCCGCCCCCGCCGATTTTTACGGGTACATCGGGGGCGACTCACAGGGGGACAATCCGGGGCTGGTGGTGGGCAACTGGGGGGCCGCCACCGCGATCTACGAGGTGTGGCAGTACCTGCCCGCCAACCAGACCATCCCGATCGCGGGCTCCGACACCGAGCACCTGACCAGCGTGCTCGTGGACTCGGCCGGGACGTGGCGCATGCTGACCGTGGACACGGTCCCGCCCGGCCTCGCGGCCGCGGGGAACGCGCACGCGTACGGGAACGGGTACGGGACGCTGATCACCGACGCGCTGGGGCTGTACCGGATCCACCTGCGCTCCGGCGGCCCGATCCAGGTCTACGGCGGCCGGGACGTGGACAGCGGGTTCTCGAGCGGGCACGTGCTCCACGCCGTGGATCAGCAGCCGTCGGGCGCCCTGTACTGGTTCCACCAGGCGGCGACGTCCAACCTGAACGGCAACTCGTTCTGCAACGCGCCGCACACGCCGGTCATGGGCCTCGATTTCTACTGCCCGAAGACGGGGACGGTGGTCCAGATGACGTCGGGCAACGGGTACACGGCGACGTACACGACCAACGGCCCGGACGAGTGCGTCTTCTTCGAGCGGCTGACCAGCCCGGCGGCGGGGCAGACGACGAACTACCGGACCACGGCGACGGGCGGCATCGTCGTGTGCGCGTTCGACATCACCTGCCAGATGAAGCAGAAGCTGTACACGGCCCCGTTCCTGGGGCAGGGCGTCCACTACCAGATCATCGCGCCCCCCGTGGCGTACGTGGGCCAGGCGTTCTGGATCACCGTCATCGTGGTGGACGTGGGGAACACGACCAAGACCGACTACTGCGGCACGACCTCCTTCACCTCCACGGACTCGAACGCCAAGATCGAGAACACCGCCATGGATACCTACAACTACACCTGGGACTCGAACGACCCGGCCGCCTCGTGCAAGGGCGCCGGGTGCGCGAACGGGTGCGACAACGGGGTGGTGATCTTCCTGAACGTAACCCTGACGAAGCTGGGGCTCCAGACGCTGGTGGGCCAGGACCTCACGGACGGGTCCATCAACGGGCTGACGACGGTGATGGTGGTGGGGGTGGACGTCAAGCTCACCAAGGAGCCGCGCCTCTCGATCGCCGCCTCGGGCGACACCGTGCAATTCCGGGTCTGCTGGAGCAACTACTCCTCGGGGTCGGCCTTCAGCTTCGTGATCACCGACGCGGTGCCGGTCGGGACGACCTTCCTGCCGGAGGCCACGACCGCGCCATTCGACTGCGGGAACACCGACGGCGTCCCCGTGAGCGTCGCCTCGTCCGTCACCACCTCCACCACGCCCCCGGCCGCGTTCACCGTGGGGAATCCCGCCCTCGGGACCCGGTGGCTGCGCTGGACCGTGCCCATGGCCGGAGTCGGGACCACGGGCTGCGCCTGCTATCGCGTCACGGTCAACTGACCGTGCTGAAGGAGGGTCCGGCGGTCCGTCGCACCGCCGTCACGAAGGAGCTCACCGCCGACCTCGTCGTGGTGGGCGGCGGCATGGCCGGGTGCTGCTGCGCCATCACCGCGGCGCGCGCCGGGGCGAAGGTGGTCCTGATCCAGGACCGGCCGGTCCTGGGTGGCAACGCGTCCAGCGAGGTGCGCCTGTGGGTGCTGGGCGCCACCGCCCACATGTGGGGGAGCAACCGGTGGGCGCGCGAGGGCGGGGTGATCGACGAGATCCTGGTCGAGAACTTCTTCCGCAACCCGGAGGGCAACGCCCTGGTCTTCGACACGGTGCTGCTCGAGAAGGTGGTATCCGAGCCGAATGTGACGCTGCTCCTCAACACCGCGGTCCACGACCTCGAGAAGTCGGGGCCGGACACGATCGCCGCGGTCCGGGCGTTCTGCTCCCAGAACTCGACCGCGTACGTCGCGCGCGCGCCCCTGTTCTGCGACGCGTCGGGCGACGGGATCGCCGGGTTCCTGGCGGGCGCGGCGTTCCGGATGGGCGCGGAGGCCATGGCCGAGTTCGGGGAAAAGTTCGCCCCCTCCCGGGAATACGGCGAGCTGCTCGGCCACTCGCTCTACTTCTACTCCAAGGACACCGGCAAGCCGGTCGCGTTCACCCCGCCGCGCTGGGCGCTGTCCGACATCACGAAGGTGCCGCGGTACCGCGACTTCAAGGCGCGGGAGGACGGGTGCCGGCTCTGGTGGATCGAGTGGGGCGGGCGGCTGGACACCGTGCACGAGACCGAGACCATCAAGTGGGAGCTGTGGAAGGTCGTGTACGGCGTCTGGAACTACATCAAGAACTCGGGGAAGTTCCCCGAGGCCGCCACCCTGACGCTGGAGTGGGTCGGCACGATCCCGGGCAAGCGGGAAAGCCGGCGGTTCGAGGGGCCCCTGCTGCTGACCCAGCAGGACGTCATCGAGCAGCGGCCGCACCCGGACGACGTGGCCTTCGGCGGCTGGTCCATCGACCTTCATCCGGCGGACGGGGTGTACAGCGAGAAGCCCGGGTGCGAACAGTGGGAGCCCAAGGGCGTCTACGGCATCCCGTACCGGTGCCTGTATTCGCGCAACATCGACAACCTGTTCCTCGCGGGGCGGATCATCAGCGCCACGCACGTGGCGTTCGGGTCCACCCGGGTCATGGCGACCTGCGCCCACGGCGGACAGGCCGTGGGGCTGGCGGCGGCGACCTGCGCACGCGCGGGGCTCAAGCCCGCGGACCTGGTGGCGCCGGAACGGATGCGGGCGCTCCAGCGGGACCTCCTGCGCACCGGCCAGCACATTCCCGGGGTGGCACTGGACGATCCGGACGACCTGGTCCGTACGGCCACGCTGGAAGCCTCGTCGGCGCTCACGCTGCGCGGCTTCCCGGCCGACGGGCCCTGGGTCCCGCTCGACCGGCCGCGGGCGCAGCTCCTGCCGGTGGCCGCGGGGAAGGCCCCCCGGGCGGTCTTCGCGGTCCGGGCGAAGCAGCCGGCGGAGCTGCGCGTGGAGCTCCGGACCAGCTCCAAGCCGGACAACCATACCCCGGACGTCGAGCTGGCGTCCCGGGTGGTCAGGCTCCCGGCGGGGGAGTCGCCGGTCGCGTTCGACTTCGACGTGGCCGTGGACGGGCCGCGGTACCTGGCCTGCGTGTTCCGGGAGCACCCGGACGTGGAGCTCCGCGCGTCGGAGTCCCGGGTGACCGGCGTGGTCTCGCTGGCCCGGCACGCCGTCCAGGAGCCGAAGCACGACATCGGCGTCGAGACCTTCGAGCTCTGGAGCCCGGAGCGGCGGCCGTGGGGCCGGAATTACGCCTGCACGATCGAGCCCGGGCTCACGGGATTTGCGCCGGCGGCGGTGCGCAACGGGATCATGCGGCCGACCCGGACGGTCAACGCGTGGGTCGCGGCGCCGGAGGATCCCGCCCCGCGCCTGACCCTGCGGTGGGACCGGCCGGTGACGATCGGCCGCATCGAGCTGTTCTTCGACACCGACGCCGACCACCCGATGGAGTCGGTGCTCATGGGCCACCCGGAGCGCGCGATCCCGTTCTGCGTGAAGCGGTACCGGGTCACCGACGGGGGCGGATCGGTCCTGGGCGGGGCGGACGACAACCACCAGACCCGGAACACGCTCCGGCTGCCGGCCCCGGTCACGACCGACCGGCTGGCGATCGCGCTGCTGGAGAGCTGGGGCCCCGTCCCCACGGCGCTCTTCGAGGTGCAGGTCTACCCCGCCTGACCCGGCGGTACACTGGATTCCCATGGCGCTCGACCTGAACCTCACCGAATCCCTCCGGCACCGGTATTACGCGATCAGCCGCACCTGGGGCGAGGCGCAGTACGACCCCGCGGCGCGGCTGCTGCGGTTCACCGGGTTCCTCCGGAGCTGGGCGGGGCCGGACAAGCACATGACCCGGGACTCGCTGTATTTCGCGCGGATCCTGCTGGACGCGCGCGCGGACGCCGACAACGCCCGCGCCGCCGGGATCATCGAGGCGGTCCTGGCGGCGCAGGTCACCCGGGAAGGCAGCCCGGTGCGCGGGAATTTTCCCTGGGCGGCCGAGGATGCCGAGGACCAGGTCTGGGACCCCAACTGGGCGTGCTTCAACGCCCAGACGCTGCTGGAGCTGCTGCACTGGCACAGCACGCGGCTGCCGGAGGCCGTGACCCGGGCGATGGAGACGGCGCTCGCATTGTGCGCCGCGCACGACCGGAAGCGCTGGGTGTCGCCCGCCTACACGAATATCGCCCTGCTTTCCGCGCTCTCGATGGCCGCGGGCGGCGACTGGCTGAAGGAGCGGAAATACTCGACGGCCGGCCGGGAGAAGCTCGCGGAGGTCGCGGCGTGCATCGCCCCCACGGGCGCGTTCGATGAGTACAACTCGCCGACGTACGCCGCGATCAACCTGCGCACCCTGGCCTCGCTCCTGGCCTTCCTCCGGGACGACGCGAGCCGGGAGCTCGTGACGAAGCTCTGGCGGATGCACTGGCGGTCGCTGCTCGAGCGGACGCATGCCCCGACCGGCCAGCTCGCCGGGCCGTACGGGCGGGCGTACGGCCGGGACATGCTCCGGCACTCCCACGGCATCGTGAAATACCAGCTCCACCGCGCCCTGGGCGCCGCCTTCCCGCTGGGCGTGGACGCCGACGGCCTGGCCAGCGAGCTGTTCCCGGCGCTGCTGCTGCCGGATCCCGACGCGCCGGCGGACCTCGTGGAGGCGTGGAAGGCCGCCGACCTCCCGCGCACGGTCACGGCGCTCATTGACAGCTGCTCGCACGGGACGGGCCTGCCGGAGGAGCGCCGGTTCCCGCCGTACTGGCGGGCGGTGGCCGGGCCGGGGAGATGGGCCGCGCTGATCGAGAGCAAGGGCGCGCCCGCCACCCCCGGGTTCCGGGGCCGGGTGCAGCGGACCACCACCCACCTCACCTCCCGGTGGTGCCTGGGGACGGTGAGCGCGGACGGGCAGGGCGACCAGACCGTGCCGCTGATCGCCCACTGGCCCCAGCCGGGGCGGTCGGACCGCGCGGACTACTTCGCGGCCCTCGGATGCCGCGAAAAGGACGGCGCGCTGGAGTACCTCCCGGGGGCGGTGTTCGCCCAGGCCCAGCACGAGGGCCGGGTCCTGGGCGTGATGCGGTTCGAGCCGGATCCGGAGGACCGCACGCTGCCGCGGGCCGTGCGCGCGTGCCTGGCCTTCCAGATGAACGCGGACGCGGCCCCCGAGATCGTGGCCCACGGCGCCGGCGGGACCGGGGTGGATTTCCGCAAGGGCGTGATCTTCCGCGCCAGCGGGATGCTCGCGGGCGTCCGGGTGCTGCAGGCCCGGGTGCCGGGGGCGGCGGTGACCGGGGCGATCCGCGACCTGGCGGCGCCGCACGGCCACCCGGAAGGCGAGACCGGGGCGCACCTGCTCCTGGACCCGGTCTCCCTCACCCTCGGACAGGAGGCCTATGTGGCCTACGCGGTCGAGATCGGCGAGGAGGGCGCCGGCGGCGGCGTGGCCGGGCTGGTCCAGCGGCTGATGTCGGCCCGGGTCGCGGCGGACGACGGTCCGGACGGCTGGATCCGGCTGGTCTGGGGCAGCACGCTGGCCCTGGAAACGTCCACCCGCGTGCTCGACTGCCGGGGCTGGCTGACCGACGAGGGCGGGGTCCGGGCGACCCCCTGACCCCGGGCTGGAAGTGGTAGAACGACTCGGGGTGGGCAGGGAGGCGGGATGAGGCGACCAACGGGGCGGGTGGCGGCGGGCCTCGTCCCGGCGGTGCTCCTGCTCCTCACGCCCCTTCCCGGCCGGTGCGACACCGCCGTCCTGGACCTGTGGGAAAACGGCCAGGTCCAGCCCCAGACCATCTTCCCGAACTGGGCCGCCTTCCGGACCTCCTCCTTCGAGGTCCTGCTGTGCATCGGGTGCGGCGGCGTCGCCGAGAACCTCAAGGGGCTGACGGTGGTCAACTTCGGGACCGCCGGACCCGCGGACCTCAAGGCCGTGTACTGGGAAGGCGAGTGCGGCGCGACCAAGACCGCCCTGATCCCCCTGACCTTCGCCGGGACGTACGTGGCGGACACCGGAAACTACCCGGCCTGGACCTGGGCCGGCACGTCCATCGATTTCGGGACGTGCGCGGGCGTCTGCGGGACCTGCGCCGGGGAATTCACCGTCAACCTCTACGCGGACGTGGCGGCGTGTCCGGCCGCGCTGGCCACCGTGAACCTGGGCTTCCCGTACCGCTCCACCGGGCTGTTGAACGCGCTGACCGACAACTACGGATTCAGCGTGCCCTGGGTGGACACCGCCTCGGCGAACCACCTGATCGTCCACTCGTTCAAGGAGGGGGACAAGGACGCGGCCGCGCCGGGCGACACGGTCACGTACACCATCTATTACGGCCGGCCGGGGACGGCCGCGCTCGCGCCGATCACGATCATGGACACCCTCCCGCCGTACACGCACCTGCTCGCCGGGACCCCCGTGCCGGCGGCCGACCTCGGCTGGGATCCGAACATCGGTCCGCCGCCGGCGCTGCGCTGGACGGTGCCGGGGCCGCTGGCCGTGGCCGGCGGGCCGACGGGCGAGGTGCACTACGCGGTGACCGTGGACTGGGGGAACGGGGAGCTCTTCGAGCCGGGGTCGGGCGACATCGCGCCCCCGGAGGGCGCGCGGCTGGACAACCGGGCCCAGGTGATCTACGAGGGCAGCACCTGTGCGTCCACCTCCGCAATCAACCCGCCGGTCTCGACGGTCGTCCGGCGGTTCCGGTTCTGGGAGGTGGGCGACAACGACATCCTGTATTCGGCCACCCTCGGCCAGCCGCCGGACGAGATGACGTACGAGGTGTACCTGCAAAACCTGTCCACGACGAAGACCTGGTGGAACGTCGCGGTCTGGGACACCGTGCCCGCGGAGCTGGATGCCTGGTGCGCGGGGTGCGGGCTAGAGGACCCGTGCACCGGGTGGACGATGACGCCGTCGGGGTGCGCCGCGGCCGCGGCGGGCCGGCTGGTGCAGGGCGCGGTGACGCTCATGACCTGGAAGCTGGACATGCCGCCGGGCCTGACGCTGACCCTGCGGTGGAAGTCGCAGGTCCGGGCGGCGGACACGGCCGGGGCGACCGTGGTCAACAGCGTGAGCCTGCTGGAGAACGGCCGGACCGGGATCGCGGGGGGCACCGGGTCGTCCGGGACGGCCGCGTCGTTCGTGCACCTCGCCCCGGTCGTCCTGCCCACCGTCTACCTCAGCTACGTCGGGTTCGCGGGGACCGACACCAGCGCGGCGGGGTGCGGCGGGTTCTTCCTCGACTTCTTCCCGCTCAACAAGAAGACCCAGTTCGAGCTGCGCGGGCTGGAGTACCAGGGGGCGGGCTGGGCGCTCGTGGGCGGCACGAGCGCCTCCATCGGGACGCTGCTGGGCGACTGCCTGGGCGGCTTCCCGGGCGGCGGCACGATCCCGGGCGGCGGGCAGCCGGGGTGCAAGGTCGAGCGGACGCCGGCCACGTATTTCCCGACCGCGTGGACGACCGTCTGCCCGGTGTTCCCGTTTCATTTTGTCTACAAGGTGACGGCGAACTCCCCGCTGCTCTGGCAGCTCATGACCGTGGTCCTGGACGACAACTGGGACCAGTCCACCTTCGCGCCGTCCACCGCGATGTCATACCTGGGGTTCACCATGTATACGTGGCGCCGGCGCGACAACCTGGTGGCCACCGCCAACTACGGGGAATCGCTCTCGCTGATCAACACGGGCGTGGACGCGGGCGGGGTGTACCAGCCGGCGAAGCCGACCACCGTGCACCTGTTCCGGTTCGACTACGGGACCCTGACCTGGCAGTACATGCGGACGTTCAACCTGGACGGGGAGAGCCAGGCGTACGACATGGGGACGCCCGCCGCCGAGGAGGGGCCGTGGCGGATCCTCTCCTCCGACACGCGCCTGATGATCAACCAGCAGATCGAGGCGGCGAACTCGCTGCCGTGCTGCTGCGCCAACTGTGCCGACCAGTGGGCCACCGCGTTCCCGAACACGGGGAACGGCAACCTGGTGTCGCCGCCGCCGCCCGGCACGGGCACGTTCTACGGGCTGGTCCAGGGCGGGCTGGCCGACCCGACCAAGGTGGTGATCGGGAACACGGGGGCGGTGGACGCGACGTACCGCATCTGGCGGTATGTCCCCGCCAACCTCATCGCCAAGGCGCCGATGCCGCCCAACCTCAACGGCACGTCCGGGTACTGGATCGCCGAGGGGACGCACACCGTCCCGCAGGGGTTCGCCAACGCCGGGAACCCCCGGATCTACGACCAGTACGCGACGTCGTTCGACGCCAACGGCATGGCGCTGCACAAGGTCGAGGTGCTGTCGGGGGGGCCCGTCCAGATGTACGGCGGGGTGCGCACCTTCGGGAAGTACGAGGCGGGCTCGCTCATCCACGACGAGCTGGGGGGGCAGACGGGGACCGCCTTCTGGCTGAACTACGTCGAGGTCAACAACACCAAGAGCTACGCCGGATGCACCGCCACGGTGGCGGGCAACTCGACGATGGTGGTCGAGATTTTCTGCCCCAAGACCGGGACGGCGGTGCGCGCCGTCTCGGAGTCGGGATACACCGCCACCTACACGACGACGGCGCCGGACGAGTGCGTGGCCTTCCTGTCCATCTCCGACCTGGCCGCGCAGGCGAAGCTGAATTACCGGTTCAGCGTGCTCGGGGCCTCGCCCGGGAAGGTGGTCGCGATGTACGAGCAGTGCATCTACGGCCCGAAGGTCTACACGGCGCCGTTCGTGCAGTCGGGGGTCCACTACACGATCATCGCCCCCGCCGTCGCGTTCGCCGGGCAGTCCTTCTGGATCACGGTGGTCGTGGTGGACGTGGGCGGGGGGACGAAGACCGACTACTGCGGGACCACGTCGTTCACGGGCACCGATCCGGCTGGCCGGATCGAGGCCACGGGCATGGACACCTACAACTACACCTGGGATTCCAACGACGTCGCGGCGTCGTGCGTCGGCGCGGGGTGCGTGAACGGGTGCGACAACGGGGTGAAGATCTTCCTGAATGTCTCGCTGAGCCGGCTCGGGTTCCAGACGATCGTCGCGGTGGACACGGTGGACGGGTCCATTACCGGCCTGGCCGCGCTCCAGGTGGTGGGCGCGGACGTGAAGCTGTCCAAGCAGCCGTCGCTGGTCATCGCGGCCAGCGGGGACACCGTGCGGTTCCGGGTGTGCTGGAGCAACTACTCCTCGGCCTCCGCGTTCTCGTTCGTCATCACCGACGCCGTCCCGCAGGGGACCGCGTTCGTCCCGGAGGCGGGCACGGCCGCGTTCGACTGCGGGAACACCGGGGGCGCCACGGTGGACGTCGCGGCCTCGACGGCGACGTCGGCCACCGTCCCGCCCCCGGGATCGTTCGCGGCGGGGAACCCGCCGTCCACGGCGCGCTGGCTGCGGTGGACGGTCAACGTGGCGGGGGTGAATACGACCGGGTGTGTCTGTTACCGGGTGAGCGTGAACTGACGGATGATCCGGCGCGTGGATGTCTTTCCCGTCCGGATCCCGCTGGTCCGGACCTTCACGTTCGCCTCCGGCAGCGCGGGAAGGGCCGGCGCGGGGGCGCCGCACGTCTTCGTGCGGGTCACCGACCGGGCGGGGCGGCAGGGCTGGGGCGAGGGCCGGCCGGTGCCCGGGTGGTCGTACGAGACCCTCGAATCGGTGGTCTCGACGATCCGCGGGTATCTCGCCCCGGCGGTGGTCGGCTCGCGGGCGGCCGACGTCGCGGGGCTCCACCGCCGGATGCACCGGGCGATCGGGCGGGGCCCGAGCACGGGCATGCCGGTGGCGAAGGCGGCCGTGGACC
>CAYNUZ010000052.1:0-12382 GCA_964400385.1 uncultured bacterium
GGGCGGGAGGGGCGGGCGAGGACGAAGGGCGGCAGGTCGGGCGGGGCGTCGTCCTCGACCGGGGGGGCCGGGGCCGCGGCGCCGTCCGGGGCCACGGCGGGGGGATCGTCAGGCAGCGCGCGGGCGAGGCGGAAGGCGGTGAAGGCCACGGCGGCGTTGAGGGCGCACGCGGCCCAGAGGGTCAGCCGGAACCCGGCCAGCGGCATGAGGACGAAGGCCGCCAGCAGCGGCCCGATCGCGCCGCCGACCGTGTTGAGCGCGTACAGCGGCCCGACCAGCGCGGGTGCGGCGGCCGCCAGCGACTGCACCAGGGCGGGCAGCGTGCCGCCCATCAGGATCGTGGGCGGCAGCAGGATCGCGCAGCAGAGCAGGGCGCGGACGACGGCGTGGCCGGAGGCGCCGGCCAGGATGCCGTAGAGCGGCGAGGAGGAGGAGAAGACCAGCGGCGAGACCGCGGCAAGCCCCGCCAGCCAGGCCTCGAGGACGGCGTAGAACCGGAGCGCCGCGCGCGGCCCCATCCCGGTCGTGCGGCGTCCGAGCCCCCAGTTGCCCAGCGCAAGCCCGCCCATGAACACGGTGACGACGGTCGCGGTCGCCGTCGCGAAGTTGCCGAGCAGCAGCCCGAGCCACCGGGTCCAGACGAGCTGGTAGATAAGCGCGCACATGCCGGAGGCCGTGAAGCAGGCGAGCAGGAGCGGATTCATGAGACGGCCTCCCGGACCCGGGTGAGCCGGGCCATCCCCGCCAGGAAGGTCTTCCGGCCGTAGCGGAGAAAACTCACCACGATCCGGGTGTCGGCTCCGCGGCCCGTGACCGCGATCACCCGCCCGGTCCCGAAGTGCGCGTGGGCGACGTCCTCGCCGAGCCCCGGCAGGTCCGTCCCCTCGTCGGCGTGACCGCCGTCGTCCTCCCGCACCCGGACCAGCTCGCCGGGTACCGAGACCGGCGTGCGGCGCACCGCGTCCTCGGCCAGGGGCAGGTCCGCGGGCACCTCGACGGGCACCAGGAGATGTTCCGGAAGCTCCGCGAGGAAGCGGGACGGCTGGCTCCAGGTGAACTGCTCGTAGGTTCTGTACGTCTTGCGGCCCCGCGCGCCCGTCAACACGATTGACTCCCGTGCCCGAGTCATCCCGACATAGAGGAGCCGCCGCTCTTCCTGCAGTTCTTCTGGGTCATCCATCGACGAGGCATGGGGGAGGAGGCCGTCTTCCATACCGCAAATGAAAACGTGGGGAAACTCCAGGCCCTTAGCGTTGTGCAAGGTCATGAGTGTCACCAAGTCAGACTCTCCGCGCCAACGGTCGAGGTCCGCCATGAGCGCCGCCCGTTCAAGGTACTCCGGCAAACCAAGCCCGGCCTCCTCAGCGGTCCCCATCGCTAACCGAAGTTCGCGCAGATTTTCCCGGCGGTCCGCCGCGTCCGTTGACTGCCCGCCGTGCTTCTGCTCCAACCAGGACAGGTATCCGGACTCCTCCAATGCCACTGTTAAGGCAGCGGTATAGCCGTTCACTGCCAGAGCCTCGGACATGCGGTTGAGCACGCCGAGAAAATCAGCGACGGCGGTCCGGCCGCGCGGCGGGAGGCTGGCGAGAAACTCCTTGCTGCCAAGCAGTTCGAGTACGGGGCGCGGGTCCGTCGCGGCGAAGGTTTGCAGTCTTGCGAGGGACACCTCGCCGAGACCTCGTGGCGGCGCACTGAGCGCGCGCGTTAGGCTCACCACGTCCGCCGGATTGGCAAGGAGTCGCAGCCAAGCGAGCATGTCCTTGATCTCTCGGCGGGCAAAAAAATTTCCGCCGAATACCTGGTACGGAAGCCGTTGCGCCGTGAATGATACTTCCAAAGCCCGCGATTGTGCCCGAGTGCGGTACAGCACTGCAAAGTCGCTGGCCCTCGCGCCGTTGCGTAACCACTGTGCGATCGCGCTTGCTACGAAGTGCGCCTCGTCTTCACCGTCCCCGAGCTGCGCGGTCGCAATCGGCCGGCCCGGTCCGCCCTCCGTCCAGAGCTTCTTGGGCCGGACCTGGGGGTTGCGCGCGATGAGGGTCGAGGCGGCCTCGAGGATGCGGCCGGTGGACCGGTAGTTCTGGTTCATCGCCACGACGCGGGCGTCGGGGAAGTCCCGCTCGAACTCGAGGATGTTGCGGATGTCCGCCCCGCGCCAGCGGTAGATGGACTGGTCGGGATCGCCCACGCACGTGAGGTGCCGCGCCGGCCCCGCCAGCGCCGTGAGGAGCCGGTACTGGGCGGGGCTGGTGTCCTGGTACTCGTCCACGAGCACGTGCGTGAGCTGGTCATGGACGCGGGCCGCGACGTCGGGGAACTCCGTCAGCAGCCGGGTGGGGAGCAGGATGAGGTCGTCGAAATCCACCGCGCCGGACCGGGCCTTGGCGTCGTCGTACGCCGTCCAGGCGCGCGCGACGGCCTCGTCGAACGGGCCCTCGGCCATCTCGCGGAAGTCGGCGGCGGTGGCGCCGGATCCCCGGGCCTTCCCGATCGCCCGCCACGCGTCCCCGGCCTGGAGGTCGCCGGCGATCCCGAGCGTCTTCAGCGCCTGCTTGACCAGCGATTCGGAGTCGTCGTCGTCGAGGATCGAGAACCCCGGCGGCAGCCCCAGCGCCGTCCCGTGCACCCGCAGGAGCCGGGCGCCCAGCGCGTGGAAGGTGTGCAGCCACACGGCCGCGCCCGCGGGACCGGCCAGCCCCGCCACCCGCTGCCGCATCTCCTCCGCCGCCTTGTTCGTGAACGTGACGCCCGCGATCCGCCACGGGGCCACGCCGCCCTCGGCGATGAGCCACGCGATGCGGCGGGTCAGGACCCGGGTCTTGCCGGAGCCCGCCCCCGCCAGGATGAGCAGGGGGGTGTCCGGGGCGGTCACGGCATCCTGTTGAACCGGATTGAGGGCGTCCAGGAGGGGGTTCAAGACACCAAATTATAAGAGAATTCAGCCACGGGGGGCGGTGTGGACGGATCAGTCGCCCCCGTCCGTGGCGCCTGCGATGGGCGCAAGAAGGCGCCCTCGTCATGGACATAAATCCATGGATTGAGGTCGCCGCCGTTGGCGGCGCTTACGATAGAATGAGCGCGGTTATGCGCCTGATCTCGCGATCCGTCCGTGGCCTCGCGGGGGTGGCCCTGCTGCTCCTGGCGGGCGGGCGCACAGCGCAGGCCCTGACTGTCCTCGCCTCGTCCGTGACGCCGGCCGGTCCGGTCCCGCTCAATACCGTCCTGACGGTCACGGCGACCCTGTACGCCGAGACGCCGGGCAACCTGGTCCGCCTGACGGCTGCGCCGGGGGACAAGCTCTCGTGCACCGCCTATAACTTCCCGTTCGCCACCGGTACCTACGCCCTCCTCGCCAACGATCCGCTACTTGTTTCGAACACCGTGCCTTCGGGCACCCTGCTGGACTTCCAGGCCAGCGCCACGCAGTGGGTCCAGTGGCAGTTCACCACGACGCGGACCGGGACGGTGTCCTTCTCGGTCCTCGCGGACGACGAGCTCACCGGGAACGTGGAGGGCTGCGATGCCAGCCGGTTCAACTGCCTGCCCGTCTTCTTCAATCCCGGGCCGGGGACCTGCTCGCTCGGGGCTGTGCAGATCGTCTCGAACCTCGACGGGCGGGCGAATGCCGAGGCGACGCTGGCCCGTCCCCCGAATACCATCTACCCGGAGGACCAGTTCGAGGTCGTCCAGTCGCTGACCAACACCGGCGGCGGTTCGATCACCGTGTCGGCCGTGGTCGCGTCCACCCTGGGGACCGACTCTACCCTGGTCGTGGCCCCGGTCAGCGCGCCGGCGGCGCCCGGGACCCTCACCTCCGGGTCGTCGGCCATGGCGACGTGGGTCTACGCCGCGGCCGCCGACGCCCTGCCGGGCCAGCATATCCGGTTCTGGACCGACGCCGAGCGGACGCTGGCGTATACGACGACGCTCTACGTGGCGGCCGCGCCGCTCACGCTGACCGCCACGCTCCTGGTCGATCCGGACGGGCCGGGGATCCTCGACACGGTGCCGGCGGGCGCCACGTACCCGATGCTGGCCGACGAGATCCAGGTGGTGGCCGACGTCACGAACACGAGCGGGGTCTACGCCGTGGACGTGGACCCGGTGGTGGACGTGGCGGACAACAACGGCACCGGGGGCGCGGACTTCAAGCCGACGGCCGCCCGGAACCCGGCGCCGGGGCCGGTGTCGGTGCCGCCGTTCACGACCCGGCGGTTCACCTGGACCTACGCGCTGGACCGGAACGACTACTACCAGAGCTGCAACTTCACGTACCCGGACATGACCTACACCGTCCGGACGCGCGGACTGGCCCTGCTGCTGGACCAGCCCGTGCTGGCGCAGGCGTTCGCCGCCTCCCTGTCCGCCCCGTCCGTGGTCCAGCTCGGGGAGACGTACTCCGCCACGGTCTGGCTCACCAACACCGCGGACCGGCCGGTGACCGTGGATGCCAGCGCCACCGTCTACCTCGACCTCGGCGGCGCCCCGATGGTCGCGGTCGTGGGCGCGCCCGTGCCGGGCAACCGGACCCTCGGGACGGGACAGGCGGCCGGATACGTCTTCACGCTCCAGGCCACGTCCGCCGGCACGCAGCCGTACACGGCGGGGGTGCGGTTCGGCACCTCCTTCAACTTCCCGTGCCCGGGCGTCGCCATCGGCTCGCCGGCGGCGGGCCAGACCGAGGTCGTCGCGCCCTCGCCGTTCGTGCCCACGCTGCTGTCGAGCACGAACGCGGTGAACTCGATCTCCGGCGCCAACAACACCACGACGTACGCCGACTCCGTGCAGTATTTCCTGACCCTGGCGGTCTTCAACTCCAGCACGTGCAGCAGCCAGCTGGACCACGTGACGCCCAACGACGTCCCTTCGGACCTGCAGGAGAGCCCGTACGCCGGGCCGAGCGACTTCGGGCCGAACACGTTCACCTGCGCCCAGTGCCCGACGCTGCCGTGCACGATCGCGGCCGGGACCACGGCGTACTTCACCGCGACGGTGACGGGCTCCGTCGGGTGCGGGGACGTGGACTGGACGGGGACGATGACCGGGGCCTGGGGCGCCGCCTGCGGATCGGCGCCGTTCTCCCGTCCGTACACGTCGGCCAGGATCCACCTGCGGCAGATCGCGGATATCACCAATACGGATTCCGTGCACCCGTACTTCCTCCAGAGCTCGGCGATCGAGTCGCAGAACTTCCAGCTCGTCCTGAAGGTGACGCCGGCCGGGGAGAACCCGGTCAACAACTTCACGGTCGCGCTCGCGCCGCACACGGCGCCGGGCGCGGCGTTCTCGCTGGTCTCCGCGCCGGTCATCCCGTCCACCCTCGCCGGGTGCGGCGGGTGCGTGACGAACCTCTGCCCGGCCTCGGCGCAGAGCTTCACGTGGACCTTCAAGGCGGACGCGAAGGGGACGGGGAACGGCGACGTCTGGTTCACCCTGACCGCATCGGGGAACGACCCCTATGGCATCACGAAGGTCCAGACGATGTCGTTCTCCACGACCGGCCGGTTCAAGATCCTCAAGCCCTCGGTCGTGACGGCGTCGGTGTGGTCCGAGCCCGACACCCAGTCCGGCGGGACCTGTCGCGTGAACGCGGTGCTGGATGCGGTCGTGGTGGGGGACACGGCGATGAGCCTCACGGTGTACGGCCAGCCGAAGATCGTGATGACCTCGACCGACGGCGGCACGGCGCTCGCCGCCGGGCTGCCGGACGTCGTCACGCTGCTCCAGCCGGGCGACAACTTCTTCACCTGGACGTACACGCCGACCGGCGCCGGCGACCTCGGGTTCACGGCGAGCGTGACGGCGCAGGAGAGCACGCTCTGGACGCCCCAGACCTCGACCGCCGCCACGACGAACACCTACCCGGTCCGCCCGGGCGTCCTGACCGCGTCGGTCTGGGTGGACCGGTCGGTCGTGACGACGGCCGCGGGCCAGGTCTTCAACGTGGTCCTCAAGGTGATGAACACCGGGAACGTCCCGTCCGGATCGGTGCTGACCGCGACGATCATGGCGGAGGCCGGCGGGTGCGGCGGGGCGTGCACCGGCACCCCGCTCAAGTGGCCGATCCTCAGCACCACGGCCTTCCCCGACGTCTCGGACGGCATCTTCGGGTGCGGGGATGCCGCCTATTACTATTGGACGTTCACGACCACGCTCACGGGCGAGGGATGCGTGGCGTTCACCGCGACGATCTCCGGCACCGTTGCCGGCTCGCCCTCGGTCGCGGGCAACACCTCGGGGTGCCTCACGATCGTGCCCCGGCCGCCCGCGCAGGCACGGCTCGTGTCGGTGTCGCCGGAGAGCGTGCTGCCCGGCAAGGACTTCTATGTCTCGGTTGAGCTCAAGAACACCGGCGCCACGGCGATTGCGATGAACCCCCAGCCGTCGCTCCTCAAGTTCTCCGATTCGGACAACATGAGCGTCGTAGCCTCGTCCATCCCGTCGCTGGTCTCGCCGATCGCGGCGTACGGCGGCACGGTGGTCTTCAAGGCCCGGGTCCTGGTCTCGCTCAACGCCAACATCGGCCCGGCGACGATCGGGTTCTCGCCGGCCCCGTTCACCGCCTCGGACCTCGTGGCCAAGGGCTCCGTGCCCGTGGACGCCTCCGCGGGCACCGTGACCGTGACGGTGATCCCGCCCGCTGCCTCGGTGGTCGCGCAGGAGAACCCGTGGCACCCGCTCAAGGGCCCGCTGCCGGTGCGGTACATCACGCCGGACGGGGGCAAGGTGCTCCTGGAGATCTACAACATCGAGGGCCGGCCGGTCCGGAAGCTGGTGGACGAGGAGAAGGCTTCCGGCGACTACACGGTGCTGTGGGACGGCAAGAACGAGGACGGCCAGGTCATCGCGGCGGGCATCTACCTGCTGCGGTACGAGACCAAGGGGCTCAAGACCACCAAGAAACTCGCCGTCGTCAAGTAAGTGCGGCTCGCGCCTCTTTCTTGTCCCTCTCCCCATGGGGGAGAGGGGTGGGTGAGGGGGGAATCCCCTGCCCGTGACATCCGGCCCGGATGGTGCCAAGATAAGTGATGAAGGGAGCAGGCGGGAGCCTCACGTGGGGGGCCGGATGACGAAGTGCGGGGGACGATCCTGATCACACCAGCCCGGTGGCTCGCGGCCCTGGGCCTCGCGGCGCTCCTGCCCGTCCGGGCCGGGGCCATCACCATCGTGGCGGGCAGCGTCACCGTCTCGCGCAGCGTGGACAGCGGGGCGACGTGGACCACGGTCACGCCCGCCGCCTGCACCGACGTCTTCACGGACGACTGGATCGCGGTCACGATGACCCTCGTCAACGATTCCGGGTTGCTGGGGAACATGGTGGCGGATACCAGCATCCCCACGCCGCCCCCGCCCACCCCGACGATGCTCAATCTCGACCCGTGCAACTTCCTCTGGGAGAACAACGGCGCGGACACGTCCCGCGACCCGCTGGCCGAGACGGGGTGCCCCGTGGCGCCGGTCAATGCCCCGGGGACCTGGCCCGGCCAGTACTGGATGTGGCCGCTCCAGGGTCCGTGCACCGGCCCGCTCTGCCCCGGGCCGTACTGCGGGTGCCCGAACGACATCTTCCCCCTGCGCGGCAACTCGCCGGTGGAGCTGGTCACGGCGGACGACGTCCTGGGATTCAACTACAACGCGCAGTACCTCACGCGGATGGAGCGGTATGACCCGGGGGGCGGGACCTGGGCGCCCATGGCCCCGATGAACGTCGCGGGCACCCCGGCGCCGCGCGGCTGGCACGGGATGGCCCAGGTCGGGGGCAAGCTCTACGTGGCGGGTGGCCGCGACGCGAACGGGCCGCTCGACACGATGCTGATCTACGATCCGGGGTCGGACACGTGGACCCAGGCGAAGGGCACGATGTCCTCGCCCCGCGACCGCGTGGCCGTGGTGGCGGTGCCCGGCGTGCCGGACAAGATCTTCGTCATCGGCGGGCGGGACGCGGGCGGCGCGCCCTCGGCGGTGGTGGACGTCTACGACACGGTCCTCCAGACCTGGGATTCCGCGTCGTGGTCGCTGGGCACCGCCCGGTTCGGCCTGGCGGCCGCCTACGCGCCGACCACCGGGCTGATCTACGTCTTCGGCGGGTTCGACGGGACGGACGCGACGGACGTCATCGAGTCGCTCGACCCGCTGGCGCCCGGCCCGGCCGCGGGGACCGGCACGACCCTGTCGGTGGCCCGGTTCGGCCTGGGCGCCGCGTGGAGCCCGTTCGACTCGATGATCTACCTCGTCGGCGGATACATCGGGGGGATCCACGCCTCGGTGGGGACGCTCGACGTCTTCGACCCCGCGGGCCCGTCGTGCAGCGCGGTGGGCGTGGACATCTATCCGGACGAGGCGGACGCGGCGGTGGCGGAGCTGAACAACCAGGTGTTCGCGGTCGGCGGGTTCGCCGACAGCGCGTACTGCGGCCCCAACGGGTCCGCGCCGGCCAGCCTGGGCGTCAGCCCGGCGGGCGCCAGCTTCCTGCCGGGCTCCCCGCAGGCGTACGACCCGTCGGGGTTCTTCTGGGCGCCGCTGACCGACCTCCCGTTCGCGCGGTCGCGCGCCGCGGCCGCGTCCGACGGGACGTACCTGTACGTGTCGGGCGGGTTCGGGCTGAAATACAAGAACGCCGCGACCGTCACCTCGTTCGGGGGCGTGACCGACACCTGCCGGGTCTCGTGGATCTTCCAGGCCAAGACCGAGTGGCCCCAGCTCGACTTCAAGGTGATGGCGGCGGACCAGGATGACGGCGAATTCGGGTGCGCCGGCGGCTCGATCGAGGGGAGCGGGCTGGACTGCAACACGCCCCCGGGGTGCGAGGCCAACGTCTCCACGCCGCCCACCCTCACGGCGATCCTCCAAAACGAGTTCGGCGGGAACATCTGCATCAAGCCCCCGTTCACGTCCACCTCGTTTGTCACCGTGGCGGATCCGGGCGGCCGGCCGACGGACACGGCCTTCGTGGGGGACACGCTCATCGTGCATACCTCG
Organism: uncultured bacterium; assembly: GCA_964400385.1. Taxonomy (GTDB): domain Bacteria; phylum Oederibacteriota; class CAKKQC01; order CAKKQC01; family CAKKQC01; genus CAYNUZ01. The sequence continues at coordinate 8,983 of CAYNUZ010000052.1, forward strand.
TACACCAACGCGGGGACGGCCAAGACCGTGAACGCCGGCGAGGCGTGCAACACGCCGGTCGTCACCGGGTCCTTCTGCCTGACCTCCCTCCAGGGCATCGGGGCGTGTTCGGGCTTTCCGCAGCCGTACGAGGTGGGCACGCCCGCGGTCCCGTTCGCCGTCCCGTCCGGCGCGGTCGGGGAGGCGGTCTGGACCTTCTCGGCGAACGGGGCCGGGTGCTCGCCGCTGGCGTGTGGCGGGAGCGGCACGGTGCGGTTCCAGGTGGCGTTCAAGGGCGGCGTCTCCCAGACGCAGCCCGGGTTCACCATCATCCCCGCGCCGCTCGCGATCACGGCGACGCTGTGGGTGGACCCCGACGGCTCGGGCACGGTCTTCAACGCCATCCCGCTGGGGGAGACCTCGCCGGGGGTGGCCGGCCCGTTCTACTACATGGGCCGGGAGTCGCTCCAGGCGGTCTTCACGTACCAGAACACCAGCACCTCGTATGCCGTGGACGTCCTCCCGGCGGTCAACCAGTCCTGGCCGGGCGACCTCGTCCAGCTGTCCGGCCCGGTGCCGGCCGGCAAGCTCGTGCTGGGCCCGGGCATGAGCGCCACGGTGGGGTGGACGTTCGCGAAGAGCACGGCCGCCACGGCGTACTTCGAGTCGTGCAACCCGGTCAACCAGTCGCTGGCGATCACGTCCGCCGCGCGCGGCGTGTGCCACGCCATCAACGTGGACATGCATCCGACGCCGTTCGAGCCGTTCGATATCTGCTCGGGCGCGTGCGCCCCGTTCCCCGCGCCGACGGCGCACGCCCTGACCTACAACGCGCCGGGGAACGCCAACCTCGGCTCGCCGTACCTGGTCACCCTGAGCGCGCGCAACGCCGACAGCCGGCCGTTCGTCCTGGAAGCCCCGCTGGGGGCGCTGTACATGAGCCTGACCACCCTGGGCAGCGCGTCCTGGTCGCTGGGGCCGCCCCCCGTCCTCGGTTCGAGCACCTGGCAGGGCGGCGAGGTCCGGACGTTCTCCTGGCAGGTCACCCCGCTCTCGCCGGGATCGGTGAATACCCGGGCCGGGATCGACTTCGGCGCGGTCTCGCCCCCCTGCCTGGTCGCGTGCAGCGATGCGGTGCCGTACTGTTCGTCGCTGGTCCGCACCACGACCTACGTGATCCCGGGCCGCCTGTCCCTCCCGTCGGTCCGCGTCTCCGCCTCGCCGCAGTGCGCCACCAACCCGGTCATGGTGGAGTGGGACATCCACAACCTGAGCGCGACCGACTATTTCACGGCCACCCAGTACTGCTTCTCGGGGATGCCGGAGGAACTGCCGAACGCGGGGTTCAACCCGGCGGCGGTGTCCCCGAACCCGGCCCCGCCGGTGCTGACCATCCCGCCGCTGGCCACGATGACTGTGACGTTCTGGATGGCGGCCGCCTGCACGCCCTCGCCGCCGAATGCCGTGGGGTGCTTCTCGGCCGGGGCCCACTGGGTCGAGGGGTATTTCAACGATCCCTCCGGCAACCTGACCAACTGCTGCGATTTCGCGGACTACGGGGGCCTCGTGCCGGGCATCACGATCACCCAGCCCGCGAACCTGGCCAACGGCAACATCGGGATGGCCGGGGCGGTCTACAACGCCACGCTGTGGACGGACGCGGCCGAATATTCGGTGGGGCAGAAGGTCCGGCTGTACCTGAGCATCAGCAATGCGGGCGGGGACGACCTCATCGACTTCCAGATCGGGATCCAGCAGAACATCCTGACCCAGAACCCGCAGCTCGTGCCGTCCGCGGGGTCCTGGCCGGTCCCGCCGATCCCCTGGACGTTCACGGGGAACGCCACGTGCGCCTCGCCGCCGCCCTCCCCGTACAAGGCCTCCGGGATCTTCGAGTGGGACTTCGACGTGGTGCAGGCCCCCAATACCGTGGCCGTCGGGACGCTGTACTTCACCGCCACCGCCGGCGGCCTCGACACCGGGTGCGGCTCGCGGGTCGCGACGACGCCCGACGTCCTGTCGAAGTCCATCCGGATCGCGAACTCCGCCCAGCTCGTCTGCAAGGCGACGGCGACGCCGCTGGTGACCATGGCCGTGGCGTGCGCCACCTGCACGCCGATGTCCACGTGCGACCAGCAGACCGGGGAAGGCTGCATCAAGGTCGAGATGGTCTCGTCCAACTTCGGGGATGTGGCCATCAGGAACGCCCGGCCGTCGCTGGGCGGCGGGACGGTCCTCACGGCGACGGTCACCGGCCTGGAATTCCCGACGTTCATCATGGCGTGCGATCCGTCCCAGTGTTCCACGGCCTTCGCCGTCCTGCGGTCGCAGCCGCCCGAGGCCGTGACGCCGGGGGCGATCCCGCCGGTGACCTCGGTGACCTACGGCTGGACGTATTCGCCCACGGGGCTGGGATGCGTCCGGATCCACACCTGGCTCCAGGGCCAGGACAACGCGACCGGGGCGTCGCTGTTCTGCGACGAGTACACGAACTGCGTCGAAGTGCTCCCGCGGTTCCCGCTCGAGCTGACGCTGGTGGGGGCGCCCGCGCGGGTGGCGCCGGGCCAGGCGTTCAACGTCACGGTCCGGGTCTGCAACCCGGGCGGCACGCCCGCGGGGCTCCAGGGCGGCGAGCCGGCCCTCCAGTTCTACGCCGCCGGCACCGGGGGCAAGGTGACGGAGCAGTACGACGTCGCGCCGCCACCGCCGGCCATCCTGGCGTCCGGCGAGTGCCGCGACATCCAGGTCGCGGTGACCGCGCACAAGAACGCCGATCCGGGGGCGGTCGAGATCCGGGTGCCCCAGGGTGACCGGTTCATCGCGCGGGACGCGGCCACCGGGCTGCCCTTCCCGTCCGTGGACCGGGGCGGGCCGCTGACGCTCCAGGTCATGGACCTCAAGAACCTGCTGATGGTCTCGGGCTCGAACCCGGCGCACTTCGGCCCCACGGGCGGGACCACGGTCCTGACGTACCAGATCGCCGACGCCGGGGCGTCGGGCCACGCCTCGACCCGGCTCAAGATCTACTCCCTGTCCGGCGAGCTGGTCCGGACGCTGGTGGACAAGCCCGCGGAAGTGGAGCGGGCGGACGTGGCGTGGGACGGGCGGAACGCCTCGGGCCAGGTGGTGGCGAGCGGCGTGTACCTCGTGCGGCTGGAAGGGCCGAATTTCTCCGCGGTCAAGAAGCTGGCGGTGGTGAAGTGACCCCTCGACTGGCAGCCGCCTCCGGACGCAGCGACCGCTCGGGGCTGGCCCCTCGACTGGTGACCTCCGCCGGGCGCGGTGACCGCTCGGGGCTGGCCCCTCGACTGGTGACCCCCGCCGGGCGAAGTGACCGCTCGGGGCTGGCCCCTCGACGGGTGACCTCCGCCGGGCGAAGTGACCGCTCGGGGCTGGCCCCTCGACGGGTGACCCCCGCCGG
>CAYNUZ010000053.1:0-12308 GCA_964400385.1 uncultured bacterium
ATGAGCACGACCTTCTCGAGCGTGGACACGCTGATGACCTCGCTGCGCATCCAGTCGCTGGCGCAGCAGATCATCGCGAACAATATCGCCAACAGCGCCACGCCCGGGTATTCCCGGCAGATCCCGGTGCTCTCGGCGCTGGCCCCCCTGTCGCTGCCGGCCTTCAACTCGGTCTTCGCGCCGGGCCAGGTGGGAACCGGGGTGACCCTCGCGTCCATCGAGCGCGTGCGGGACTCCTTCCTGGACCTCCAGATCCGGGGGGCGCGCGCCGACCAGGGGCGGCAGCAGGCCCTCCAGCAGGCCGTGGATTCGATCAAGCTGCTCTTTCCCGAGCTGAACGCCGTCCCCGGGGCCGGGCTGGTGACCGCGACGAACACGTTCTTTGCGGACTTCACCGCGCTGGCGGCGGCGCCCGCCAGCGGCGCCCTGCGGGCGACCCTTGTGACGGACGCGCAGGCGATGACCGGGAAGCTCAACGACGCCGCGGAATCGCTCCGGACCCTCCAGCTCGACACGGATGCCCGGGTGCGCGACACCATCACCCGCGTGACGGCGCTGATCGGCCGCATCGCCTCGGCCAACGGCCGGATTGCGCTCGCGGCCGCGGCGGGGGGGGCGGACAACGCCGACCTGGACCTGCAGGACCAGGCCCTCGCGGACCTGTCGGGCCTGGTCAAGATCGACGCGGTCCGGCTCGCGGACGGCGAGGTCCTGGTGATGACCGGCAACGCGCGGGAGCTGGTGCGCGGCACGAAGGCGGCGCTCGTCACCGCGTCCATCAACGCGCATGAGCCGCAGTTCGCCGGCCTGGGCCTCCGGGATCCCGGCACCGGGACCGTCACCGACATCACCGGGGAAGTCCGGGGCGGCGCGCTGGCGGGCCAGGTGGCCGCACGCGATGGCCTGATCGCCGACCAGCGGCTGGAGCTGGACGAGCTCGCGAACAGCCTGATCACCCAGGTCAACCTGCTGCACCAGGCCGGATACGCGCAGAACGGCGTGACGACAGACATCCCGTTCTTCGCGGTCGCCCCCGGGTTCACCGGTTCGGAAGCGCGGGACATCACGGTCAACGCCGCCGTCGTCGCCAATCCCGGGCTCGTGTCGGCGTCACGCCTGAACGGCAACGGCGCGGACGGGGAGGTCGCGAAGTCCATCGGCCTGCTGTCCACGCTGCTGATGAACGCCACGATCCAGAGCACGGGGCGGATCAACAACCTCGTCGGGACGATCGACCCGACGGTGCCGTTCAGCCAGGCCGTCCACACCGCGCTCAACGGCGCAAACCCGTTCGCGACAAACGCCGCCGACTTCCTGGTCGCGCCGGCCGCGGCCGGGACGCTGGTCATCAACGGGGTCTCGATCCCGTGGACCAATGCGGACTCCATGGACACCCTGATCGGGAAGATCAACAACCCGGCACTCGGCCTGGGCGTTCGTGCGAGCTTCGACTTCACCCGGCAGCGGGTGGCGCTGTTTTCGACGGGGCCCCTGACGGTCTTTGACGCGGCGGGCAACCTGACGGCGGCGTTGCGGCTGGAGACCCGGGTGCTGTCGCTCGCGCCGGTGAACAACGGGATCGGGCCGCTGGACCGGCCGGTGAGCGCGCTGGCCGCCCTGTCCGCGGGCACGCTCGAGTGGCGCACGCCCGCGACGACGGCGGGCAGCGTGCGGTTCGACTGGCAGAGGCCGAATGGGACGCCCCAGACGGTCACCGTGAACTGGACCGCAGGCCAGACGCTCTCCGCGATCCTGGCGGCCATCAACGCCGCGCTGGCGGGGGCGGGGGGGCAGTTTACCGTGGGATTCACGGCCGCGACCCAGCAGGTGACGGTCACCGGGACGACGCCGCTGCCGGGCTCGGCGGCGGCCCCGCTCGGGGGGCTGCGGATCACGGATGTCACGGGGAACCTCGGGTTCACCCTCAACCTGGAGGCACAACCGGCCTTCGGGACGTTCACGGACGCGCTGCTGGCCCAGGTGCAGGCGCAGTCCGACGACCTGGCGGCGGCGAAGTCCGGGGCGGATGCCGTGGTCTCGCAGCTCCAGGTCCAGCAGGATGCCATCGCCAAGGTGAACCTGGACGAGGAGAAGGCGCGGATGCTCGAGTACCTGCGGGGGTACGAGGCCTCGGTGCGCGCCATGGCGGCCATGGACGAGATGCTGAATACGTTGATCAATCGCATGGCGGTGGGCACGTTCTCGGGGTCGCCGACGGCCTCCGTCCTCACCTCCTGACGGGCCCAATTGTTAGGATAGACCGCAGGGAAGCATGCGGCTGAAAAACGTCCTGATCGCCCTCGCCTGCCTGTCCGCGGCCCGCGTGCGCGCGGACGTCGTGTTGAACTCCTTCGAGTCGGTCAGTGCCACGGGTTACACGGTCTGGACCCGGGGCGCCAATGGCGGCCTGTGCTCCCTGAAACCCTGCGGCATCAACGGGCCCTGTGCGACGGTGTTCCAGGACGCCGCCTTCGCCACGGATGGCACCCGGTCCGGGAAGGTCTGGCTCCAGGGTGAGGACGGCGGGTCGGGGGACCTCGAGGATTGTGCAGCGAATAATTGCAGCACGAACCCCCTCCTGCGGACGCTTCAGCTCGCCAGTTTTTCGCCGCATGACTGGTCCACCGGGTTCCTCCGCGTCCAGTTCGATGCCCGCAAGCATTCGCCGTCGGACCCGCTCGAGGTGGATATCCAGTTCAAGGACGGGACCCAGACGATCGGCCCGCTGGCGTTCAACCTCAATGCGAACGACGCGTGGAACACCTTCTCGGTCAATATCCAGGACCTCGCGAACGCCGGGCTCAACGTCGCGAACGTGACCGAGGTGGACCTCATCGTCGGCGGGGCCAGCCCGCAGGCGTGCACCACGGTCTACCTTGACAACCTCCGTCTCCAGGGCGGCACGCCGCCGTGCGCGCCGGTTTCCGTCTCGGCGGTGGCCACGGGCGTGTCGGGCCAGATCCAGGTGTCCTGGAGCGAGGTCTGCGCGCCCACCTTCCCGATCACCGGCTACTGCGTCTACCGCGCCTCCTACGCCTTCGTGAACCCGCTCAATGCCCAGGTCACCACCTGCAACCTGGCCGGGTCGCCGCTTACGGTCAACGGGCTCACGGACGGCAAGCCGTACTGGTTCAAGGTGGTGGCGATCGATTCGGCGGGGAACGCGAGCCCGGCGGGGGACGTGGGGTCGCTGGACATGGCCTCCCCGTACTGCGGCACCCCCGCGCCGGCCAACTCGGCCGTGGGCTGGGCGCAGGCGGTGCGGGTCATCTGGTCGCCGGTGGGCGGGGCCACGACCTACCGCATCTACAAGTCCACCTATAACCCCGCGACCTGCCAGGACCGCGGCCCCCTGCGGGTGGCCCTGCCGGGCGCCTCGGTCTACTTCGACGACTTCAACGTGACCATCGGGAACACCTACTGTTACGTCGTCACCGCGGACGCGGGCGGGTGCGAGAGCGCGTGCTCGAACGCCGCATGCTCACTCTTCAACGGGGCCGGGACCCCGCCGTGCCTGCCCCCGGGCCCGGTGCCGAACTTCACGGTGACGCCCGGACAGGGCAACATGACGTTGAACTGGGACCAGCCGGTCGCGGGCGGGTCGCCGCTGTTCAAGTACGAAGTCTGGCGGGCCACCTTCAGCGGGGCCTTCGCCACCAAGACCCAGGTGGGAACGGTGTTCGATACCGGCGCCTCGTCGTACGCCCATGTGGATCCCAGCCTGGCGCCGGTGAAGAATTACTGCTACATGATCCGCGCGGTGGATTCCGGCGGGTGCACGAATTTCTCGCCGGAGCAGTGCGCCACCACCCTGTGCAACCTGAACCCGCCCGGCGCGCAGGCCGCCCAGGGGTACTGCGACCGGGTGCGGATCTCGTGGGCGTCCATCTCCACGACGCTCTACCGGGTCTACAAGGCGCCGAATCCGGCGTCGTGCGTCGCCCTCCAGAATCCGGGCAACCTGGTCGCCTCGTTCCCCTCCGCCTCGGTCTATTTCGACGACTTCGCGGTGACCAACGGCCAGACCTACGACTACGCGGTGACGGCGTGGAGCCCCACCTGCGAGAGCGCGTGCGGCGGCGCGGTCTCGGCGCTCTTCCAGACGACGGATCCGTGTCCGCCGGCGCCGCCGTGCACCCCGCCGGGGGTGATCGGGCTGCCAACCGGGACCGCCGGGACCCGGCAGGTGGTCATCCACTGGAACCGGCCGGTGACCGGGGGGACGCCGATCTCCCGGTACTTCGTCTGGGAGGGCGTGGGCGCGACCGGCGGCCTTTCGGGGAAGTCCATCACGGCCACCGTCTGGGACCAGCCGGGCGGGCCGGTGTTCACGGCCACGTTCACCGGGCTGGCGCAGGATACGACCCACTGCTTCATCGTGGAGGTCGCGGACGACGGGAACCCGAGCTGCACGAACTTCTCGGCCGAGGCGTGCTTCACCACGGCGTGCGTGCCGCCCGCGCCCGTCGGCCCCGTTGCCCTTTCCGCGGTGGCGCCGGATGCGCTGGCCGTGACGTGGAGCGCCGCGCTGCCGGGTGAGCTCCCCGTCACCCGGTACGACGTCTACCGCACGACGGTGCCGGGAGGCGCCGCGCTCCTCGCGGGATCGGTGTTCAGCACCGGTGCGGCAACCTTCACGTTCACCCACACCGGCCTCGGCAACCCGCTGGACTACTGCTACCAGGTCCGCGCCGTGGACACCGGCGGCTGCACGAGCTGGTCGGGGATCGCCTGCCACGCGTGCAACCCGCCCGGGCCGGTCGCCCCGCTGGCGGTCAGCGCGGTGGCGCCGTCGTCGCTGGTGGTCACCTGGACCTCGCCGGCCCTGGGCGAGGTGGCGATGTCCCGGTATACCGTCTACCGCGCGACGGTGGCCGGCGGGGCGCAGGCGGTGCTCGGGACGGTCTTCGACACCGGCCCGGGTTCCTACAGCTTCACCAACACGGGCCTGACGCTGACCCGCGACTACTGCTACACCATCCGCGCCATTGACGGGGTGGGATGCACCTCGTTCTCGCCGGAGACCTGCCACCCGGGGTGCGCGCTGCCCCCGGCCTCGCCGCCGCCGCCGGTCGTCGCGGCCCAGCCGCCCAACAGCCTGCTGGTGACCTGGGGGAAGGCGGCGCCGGGGGAGCTGGCCGTCTCGCGGTACATCGTCTACCAGTCCACCGGGGCCGGGGGCACGGGCGCGCAGGCGGGGACGGTCTACGACGACGGGATCTCCGCGATCTTCTCCTTCACGGCCACCGGCGTCACGCTGACGGCGACCTGGTGCTTCACCGTGGAGGCCGTGGACGGCGCCGGCTGCGTGGCGTGGTCCGCCCAGACCTGCCACAGCTGCGTGCCCCCCGGGCCGGTCCCGCCCGTGGCGCTCACCGCCATCGCGGCCACCCAGCTCGCGGTGATGTGGTCGCGGCCGGTCCCCGGCGAAACGGCGCTGTCGGTCTACTTCATCTACCGGGCCACGGTCGCCGGCGGCCCTCAGGTGAACGTGGCGACGGTCTACGACGACGGCGTCGCGACCGCCTACACGTTCACCCATACCGGGCTGGCTTTGATCAACACGTATTGCTACCAGGTCAACGGCGTGGACCGCTCCGGGTGTTCCAACTGGTCGGTCGAGTCGTGCTACATGTGCCAGCCGCCGGTCTGGACGGGGCTCACCTGCGGCGGGACGCCGACCTACGCCTGCCTGCTGCCGGTGACCCAGACCTCCACCGTGATCTCGCTGACGTGGGATGCGGCGCTGGCGGGTGCCACGGACAACCCGGTGAGCTACTACCGGGTCTTCCGGAGCACCGATCCCGCCTGCGGCGGCGCCGCCCAGATCGGGACCGTGATCGCGCTGCCCGTCACCGCCACGGCGTTCACCTACGTGGACCAGGGGGTGATTCCGGCCAACAACTACTACTACGAGGTGGTCGCGGTCAGCCGGAACGGGTGCGTGGTGAACTCCGAGTGCGCCTCCACCGGGACCCCGGGGGCCTGCCAGTTCGCCTCCGGCCCGGTGGCCACGGTCCTGCCGGGGCCGACCGCCACCCCGATGGTCCGGCTGGACTGGACGTCGCTGGTGACGGGGACCATCCAGAAGTTCGAGGTGTGGCGCGGCGGGTCGGCCACGGGCGGGCAGGCGGGGAAGACCCGGATCGCCTCGCTGGCGGGCACGGTGTCCGCCTACGTGGATTCGACGGTCGCCCCGGGCCAGTCGTACTGCTATGTGGTGACGATGGACGTCGTGCCGGCGTGCACCGTGGTGTCGGCGGAAACCTGCGCGTCGCCGCCGACCCTCGCGTTCACCGCCTACCCGAATCCCGCGAAGCTCTCCGAGGGCGGCGTCCGGTTTGACGGTCTGGATCCCGAGGCGGCGATCGAGCTGTACACCCTCACCGGTGAACTGGTCCGGCGGGCCACCTCCGCGTCGGGTGGGCTGTGGATCTGGGACGGGAAGAACGACGACGGCAGCATCGTGGCCAGCGGGATCTACCTCTATATCGTCCGGAACAAGAAGGCGACCATCAAGGGCAAGCTGGTGGTGGCGCGGTGACGCTGCGGCGGGCCGTCGTGGCGGCGGCGTTCGGGATCGCGGCGGCGGCGCGCGCCGGCGGCGTGGGCAGCGGGGCGGCGGACTTCCTCAACATCGCCGCGTCCACCCGGGCGGCGGGCATGGGCGAGGCGTTCGTCGGCGTGGCGGACGACGCGGGCGCCCTGTACTTCAACCCCGGGGGCATCAGCCGCAGCCGGGACATGAGTCTCCACTACCTGCACGCCTTCTGGCTCCAGTCCATCGGGTACGACTACCTCTCCGCGATCTCGCCGCTCGGGCGGTTCGGGACGGGGGGCGTCAGCTTCACCCGGCTCTTCGCCCAGTCGGAGAAGGTCGGCGTGGGCCCGGCGGGGGAGCCGGTCAAGCAGGGCAATTTCACCGCCAGCGAAAGCGCCGTGGTGGCGGGCTGGGCCTACCCCTTGAGCGCGGCGGCCTCAGCGGGGGCGACGGTGAAGCTCCTCAACCAGGACCTGGCGCTCGCCAAGGCCAACGCGGCCGCCGCGGACCTGGGCGTCCTCTACAAGACCCCGGTCCCGGCCCTGACGGCCGGCGTGGCGCTGGTGAACCTGGGGCCGGACCTGGACCACAGCGCGCTGCCCGTGGTCCTCAAGCTCGGCACCGGGTACACCCTCCCGCCGATCCGCGGCCTGGCCGCCTACCGGGGGCTGAAGGGGCTCTGGGACGTGCCGCTCCTGACCGCCGACGTGCATTTCCTGCTCGCGCCGCAGCAGGCCAACCTGATCCGGCTGCGGCTGGGGGCGGAATACCTCGTGGCCATTGACGACGGCCAAAGCGCCGCCATCCGCCTCGGGTACAAGTTCGGGGAGGAGGGGGCGGGCGGGCTCCAGGGGGCGACCGCGGGGCTCGGGTACCGCGTGACGTCGGGTCGGTTCCAACTCGGCGTGGATTACGCCCTCGTCCACTACGGCGAGCTGGGGCTCACGCACCGGCTGGCATTCACGACCAGCTTCCTGCACCTGTCGGAGGTGTCGTACGGGTCCGCGGAGGAGCAGGCGAAGGCGTCGAAGCGCGAGGGGCAGGTCTACATCCAGTGGCCGGCATCCTCGGACCCGGCGATCAGCGGGTACAATGTCTACATGGGCGAGTCGAAGGACGCGGATTTCGTGAAGGTGAACCGGGCCGGCGCGATCACGGGCACCAGCCTGTCGCTGCGCGGGCTCAAGATCGGCAAGACGTACTTCTTCTTCGTGACCACCATCACCGGCGTCGAGCCGGCGATCGAGGGCCGGCCGTTCTTCGAGACCAGCGCCCAGGCCCAGCCGGTGCCATGAGTCGTATACGCTTCATTCGTTCCCCTCGCCCCCTTGGGGAGGTCGTCTGCGGGCCGACGCACGTCGGCCGGGGCCGCCTTGGGGGTGAGGGGCACTCTCCAATCCGCTTTCTTCTGGCTGCGACCCTGATCCTGGCCGCGGGCTGCGCACGCCAGAAGGATCCGGTCGCCGCCGCGCAGGCGTACTTCGACGCGTTCGCCCGCGGCGACTACGGGGCCCAGTACCGGATGCTGTCGGCCCGGTCATGGAAGGTCGAGGGGCGCGCGGCGTTCATCGAGCACCAGGCCCAGCTCGCCTCCCGCCGCCGGCTCGTGAAGGCCGAGATCGTCACGAAAGCCCCCAAGGACCTCCCGGATCCCTGGCGGGTGCTGGCGCGGCTCCAGTGGGAGACCGCCGCCGGTCGCAAGGAATCCACGTGGCGCGGCCTCACGGTCGTGAGATCCGGCGGCGGCTGGGAGGTGGCGGACACCCCGTCGGCCCGGCAGGCGGCCAACGAATCGTACATGGCAGGGGAGTCCACGAAGGCGACCAAGATGCTCCAGGCGATCCTGCGCGCCAACCCGGCGGATGCCGAGGCGCTGGACCTCATGGGGTATGTGCTGCGGGACAACCCGCTGGTCAAGAACAACCTCGACCTGGCGGTGGATGTCCACCGGCAGGCCGTCGAGCTCGAGCCCCGGAACCCCGACTGGCACCTGTCGCTCGGCAACGATTACCGGCTGCTGGGATGGTACTCGGGTGCGGTCTCCGAGTTGCGCAAGGCAGTGGACCTGGACCCGCGCGCCAACTACTACGCCTGGCTGGGCGTGGCCTACGCAGCGGGCGGGAACCTCGACAGTGCCAGGTCGGCCTGGCACACGGCCATCCGGATGGACCCCAACAACGCGCAGGCCCACGCGTGTCTGGAGAAGACAAGGTAGGATTCCCGGGCTGTGGCCGTAACGCGCGAAGCGCGCATTGCGGCAGAGGACTGCTGGGGCTGTGGCCGTGGCGCCCAAGGGGCGCCTCGGTGAGGGCGGACCGCTTGGGCTGTGGCCGTGGCGCCCAAGGGGCGCCTCGGTGGGAGCGAACCGCTGGGGCTGTGGCCGTGGCGCCCCAAGGGGCGCCTCGGCTAAGGTAGGTAAATCATTTTTCGATTCAGCCTGGATTGGCGCAGAGCGCCAACCAGGCTGTGGCCGTAGCTCATTTGGAAGAGCGAGAGTTTCCTAAACTCTAGGTAGTGGGTTCGAACCCCGCCGGCCACGAGTATTCATAAAATGCATGAAACCTGATCAGCGCCCTCTCAATCCCCGCAGGGCCGCCCTCGGGTTCGCCGCGGGGTGGATCGGCGCAGCGTGGATCGCCCATCTGGGGGTGATCCGGTTCCAGCCGCATCCCGAGACCGATCCCTACCCTGATGCCTGCACGCAGATGGGGTACGCCAAGATCCAGGACTATTTCTGGTACGCCGTCCTGCCCCTTGCCGCCCTCGCGGGCGCCTGGATGGCGGGCCGGCTGTGGCGGGGCGGGAACGACACGGGAGATGCGCGGGGAATGTCGAACCTGCAGAAGTCCCGTCCGGTGTCCGTCGCCGCGATCCTGGGGTGCTTCCTCCTCTCTGCGGCATGGATGTGCGATCCGTGGCTCTCCAGCCGCGTCTTCGACATCCTGCACGAGGGGCTCCACCTGCTGACCGTGCAGGCATGGCTGTCGGGCGGGCGGCCCGGGCTGACGATCCATTCCGAGTACGCGCCGTTGTACGACTGGACGACAATCTGGTGGCTGCGGTCGTTCGGGGTGAACGCGTCGTCGTTGCGATGGTATTTTTATGCGGCCCAGGTGGCGGGGACGACGCTGAACCTCATCCTCGTCCAGCTCGCGGTTCGCGGCCGGGTGGCCCGAGTGGCCGCGGGCGCACTCATCCTGCTCGGCTCGACCGCGGCGACCACGACGTACGGCTGGGCCAATGCGCTGCGTTCCGGGTGGCCGCTCGCGGCGGTCGTCATCGCCGTCGCGGGCCCCGGCGCCGCGGCGGTGCGGGGTGCGGTCGCCGGCGCGCTGCTGGCGATTTCGGTGTTGTACAGCCATGAATATGGCATAGCCGGCGTGGCGGCCCTGCTGGCCTTCCGCGGCGGCTGGGAGCGACCCGCTCCGGGGCGCGGGGCGCCGATCGCCGCCTGGGGGGTCCTCGGAGGGGCCGTGACCCTCCTGGTGCTGGGGATCGCGATGTTCGGTCCCGACTGGTTGGCCGGCCTGCGCGCGGCGATCGGGCCCGGGTATGGGATGAGCCGGCTGTCCGGTAACGGGTCCCTCCCGCTCCCGGTCTTCAGGCTCCCCGCGTCATCCGATCCCCCCTATGCCGCCTACCTCCTGCTCTGGCTGGTCAGTCTCTGGGCGCCGCCGCTGGTGGCCGCCGCGGCGGCGGTATGGCGCCACGCCGATCCCCGCGCCGGGGACACCCACTCGGGCAGGCTGGTGGTCCCATTGGCCGTGTTCCTGGTCCTCGCGCAGGTGCCGGGCATCGCACGGCCGTACGGCTCCCAGATCCTCGCCATCCCGGCAATGGCCCTGCTGGCCGGCATCCTCACGGATGCCGCCATCGGTGCGGGACGGGTGCAGGTGGCGCGGCTGGCGACGGTCGTGGTGCTGGCATACGCGGTCGTGAACCCGTTCGGGGGAGTCCGCCGCCTGGTCCTCGGCCGGTGGGGCCGGCCCGCCGGGCACGCCGCGCTGGTCGCGCCGGGCGGTCGATTCGGGACCCTTCGCCTCGATCCGGAAGGGGTGTCCCGGCTGGTCAAGGCGGCGGACCTGGTCCGGCGGTTGTGCCCCGGTAACGGGCGGGTCTTCGTGGGGGGCATGCGCGCGCAGGTGGTCTGCTTCCTGGCGGACCGGGCCCCGCTCGGCCCGTATCCCGACGGGGCGCTGGCGCTGACCGACGGGGCCAGGCAGGAGGTGCTGGACGCGCTGGACCGGGAGCGCCCGGCCGTGGCCCTGATGGAAGACGACAGCCTGGACGTCTCCAGCGAGTCGGAGCACCCCGAGCAGTGGCGGTACCTCCGGGCCCACTACCGGGTGGCCTCGGAGTGGGGGACGAAGCCCCACCTGTCCATTTTTGTCCGCAACGGCGGATCGGGCCCTCGTGCCCTCTCGGGGACTATAATGAAGTGAGCCAAGGAACGCTGCGGAGGTGGGATATGCCGATTCTTGAGTGCAAGTGCCGGAGCTGCGGAAAGGGATTCGAGTACCTCTCGCACGGTGCCGCGGACTCGCCGGAGTGCCCGGCGTGCAACGGCAGCGAGGTGGAACGGCTGCTTTCGTCGTTCGCGGTCTCGGCGGGCGGCGGAACCGACCGGATGGAAATTGCCGAGGTCCCGGGGAACCCCGGGAGCCCGCGGCGGGGCCCCCGGGTTGCGGGCGCCCTGCCGACAAACCCCCCCCCCCCCCCCCGGGGGGGGGGGGGGCCCCCCTCAGCCTGCCCAACGCGGTCACCCTCTTCCGGATCCTCCTGATCCCGGCGTTCGCGACCGCCTTCATCTACGGCAAGGACCGGCTGGCGCTGGCCGCGTTCATCCTGGCGGGCGCGTCGGACGCGCTGGACGGGTTCCTGGCGCGGATCACCCACGCCCAGTCGCAGTTGGGCAGCTTCCTCGATCCCATGGCCGACAAGCTCCTCCTGCTCACGGCGTTCACGCTGCTGGGCCTCAACCACACCGTGCCGTTGTGGATGGTGATCCTGGTCTTCAGCCGGGACATCATCATCGTCGGTGGGTGGACGATCGGGTACGTGATGACGAACCACACCCATGTCGTGCCGAGCTCGCTGGGCAAGGGCACCACTGTCTTCCAGCTCGTCGCGGTGATCGCGATCCAGGTGGACCACCTGGCGCCCCTCCCGCAGCACGCGGCGGCGCGGCTGCTGGATGTGGCCATCGCCATGACGGCGCTCTCGGGGCTGGACTACCTCTACCGGGGGCTGCGGGAGCTGGAATCCCGGTCCAAGCCCAAGGGCTGACGCCCGCCGCGCGGGGCGGCGTACACTAGCGTTCATGTCCAACCTCCGCCGGGTCGTCGCCGCCGCGATCTTCCTCCTGGCCTGGCAGGCGGGGCTGGCGACCCTCGCCCCCGGGTACCCCCACGGGGACAGCGGGGAAACCGCCGGGGTCGCGCTCTTCCTCGGGATCGCCCATCCGCCGGGCTATCCGCTCCCCACCCTCCTCGGCCACCTCGCGGTGCGGTGGCTCGCGGTCGGAAGCGTGGCGTGGCGGGTCAGCCTGCTCTCCCTGGGCTCCACCGCCGCGTCGGCCGCGCTGGTGCCCGGGATCCTGCGCGGCCTCGGGGGGGCGCTGCCGCCGTGGCTGGAGGCGGTGCTGGGGGTGGCGACCGGGTTGTCGCTGGAGGCGTGGAACCAGGCGACGCTGCCCAAGGGGTCGGTGTACACCGTGACCGTGGCGCTGCTCGCGGTCATCGCCTGGTGCCTGGCGCGGGCGGGGGCG
>CAYNUZ010000054.1:0-12281 GCA_964400385.1 uncultured bacterium
ACCTTCATCGCCCCGGCCACGCCCTTCAGCATGGCGGACTGCGGGGTGACGTCGTATCCCGCCAGGTGCTCCTTGACGCCGGCCGCCTGGTACACGTCCTCGGTGATGTAGATCTCCTCCGACCCCGCCAGCCCCTGCACCCGGGCGGCGATGTTCACGGTCTGGCCGAAGTAGTCCAGCCGGTCGTTGAGCGTGACCGCGATCGAGGTGCCGTGGTGGATGCCGATCTTGAGGATCAGGGCCTGGTCCCCGTGCTCCTTGTTGAACGCGTCGATCTCGTCGAGCATCTGCAGCGCCGCCCCCACCGCCCCCACCGGCGTATTGAAGGTGGCCATGACCGCGTCGCCGATCGTCTTGACGATGGCCCCCGCCTGCCGGAACACCACCTTGCCGAGCCGGTCGAAGTGCTGGCGCACCAGCGCGAACGCCTTGAGGTCCCCGATCTTGTCGTACATCTCGGTGGACCCCTTGAGGTCCGTGAACAGGATCGTGGTGTCCTTGATCCCGATCCCCTCGCTCCCGCCGACGGTCTCGGTCCGGAACAGGTCCCGGAACGTCTGGTTGGTGATGAGGCGCCGCCCCGTCAGGAACGGCTCGAAGAAGAGGGGATGCTGCTGCTGGAAATGGTCGGGCGGCATTTCCATGAGGAACATGGAGCCCCGGTCCTCCATCCGGTTGTCGATCACCAGCTCCACCCGGCCCGGCGCGAGCACGCCCCCCTCCGGGGTGAACCGGTTGTCCTGGAGGACCAGCGTGGCGCCCGAGTTCCCCGGGGTCCCCTGGATCTCGAACATGAATCCGTGGTTGTGGATGAGGTCCCACCCCATCAGGAAGCCGGCCTTCACGTCGAACGCGAAGGGGGTCTTCGCCCGCGCCGGCAGGTACCCCATCCCGCGGCCGAGCATGCCGATCGCCTCGGGAAACGTGGGGCCCCCGGGCGTCACATGCGCCTCCCGCGTGAAGTGGTACTTCAGGTGGAAGTCCTCCGCGGTGAGGCTCTCCGGGTGGTGGAAAATGAGGTCGCGCACCGCCGGCGAGACTGTGAACGAGACCTGGATGTAGTCGTCCAGGTTCGCCTCGCCCTTGATGTGGCACATCGTGCAGGTGTACTGGTTGTGCAGCGTCTTGAGCGAGCGGAAGCTCTCCAGCAGGTCGCCGCAGCTCGGGCAGACGATCGCCCAGTTCATCTGGAAGATGCCGGACTTGCACGCATGCAGGAAGAGGTCGATCGCCTCCTGCTCGTCCACCCCGCGCTGGGCCGCGAAGGCCAGCGGATTCATGCGGAAGGGAACGAAGTCGTCCTCCGCGCGCAGCAGGGCTTCCAGCTTCGAGACCAGCCGGGGGCTCCAGGTCCGCACCTTTTCCAGCTCCGACAGCTTCGCGTCCAGCTCGGCCTCGTTGATCTTGGGCGGCACGCTCCTCCTCCTTCAGTCCGCGGTCAGGACCCGGAACTGCTCGTATGATAACGCCAGGTCGTCCACGATCGACAGGTCCGCCTGCCCCTGCTCGCGCAGCGCGGCCTTGAGCGGCACGGAGTCGTCGCGCAGCGCCCGCGCCAGGCGCGGATGGGCCCGCACGGTCAGCGGCCCCTGGGCGCCCTCCCGCACCGTGCGCATGATCTTGCGGGCCACCAGGATGGCCAGGGTCCCGGGCGAGAGCGTGCGGCCCCGTCCGTTGCACGTGGGACAGCTCTCGGTCAGGTGGTGGTACGGGGTATCGTCCACGCGCTTGCGCGTCATCTCCACGACGCCCAGCGGGGAGAGGACCGCGACCTGCGTCTTGACGCGGTCGTGCTTGAGCGCCGCCTCGAGCACCTCCATCATCTGCTTCTGGTGCTCGGGGTCGGGCATGTCGATGAAGTCCACGACGATGATGCCGCCGATCCCCCGGAGCTTGAGCTGCCGCGGGATCTCCTGCGCGGCCTCGAGGTTGGTGCGCAGCGCGATCTCCTCGGGCGAGCCCTCCTCGAACGGGTGGCCGGAATTGACGTCCACGACGGTAAGCGCCTCGGTGAAGTCGAAGACCAGGGTGCCGCCCGCCTTGAGGAAGACCCGCCGCTCCAGGAGCTGCTCCAGCTCGGCCTCCAGCCCGGTGCGCCAGAACAGGCCGCCCTGGGCCTCCACCTCGATGGACGCCGCGAGGTCGGGGTAGCGGGCGGCGGCCAGCCGGCGCAGCGCCTCCCCCGTGGCGGGCGGCGAGACCCGGATGCGCTCCACCTCGGGGCCGCACATGTCCCGCAGCGCGCGCACGCTGAGCGGCGCCTCCTCGCGCAGGCACGAGGGCGTGGGGGCCCCCGCGGCCCGCTGCACCAGCTCGGACCACTCCTGCATGAGCAGGGTGAGGTCCGGTTCCATGACCTCCGCGGCCTTGCCCGCCGCCGCCGTCCGCGCCACCAGCCCCACGTCGCCGGGCCGGACCCGGGCCATCAGCGCCTCGAGCCGCTCCCGCTCGGCGCTCTCCTCGATCCGCCGCGAGACCTTGAGGGCGTGGACCCGGGGCATGAGGACGAGGTACCGGCCGGCCAGGCTGACCTGCTGGGTGACCTGGGCCCGCTTGCCGCCCAGCGGCCGCTTGGTGACCTGGACGAGCAGGACCTGCCCGCGCTGGACGCCCTGGATCTCGCCGGTCTCCGGGTCCCGCAGCGGCAGGAACGCGGACTCCCCGTGGCCGATGTCCACCAGCGCCGCGCCGACCGAGGCCAGCAGCGAGACGACCCGGCCGTTGTAGATGGACCCGACCCGCGGCTGCCCGTCGGGGCGCTCAAGGGCGAACTCGGCGAGCGTGCCCGCCTCGCGCACGGCGACCCGTTCCTCCCACGGCTCGCTCTCGATGAGGACTTCCTGGTTGGGCATGATCCGTTCCGGTCTCTACTATAGCCCCCGACTCGCCGGCCCGGCGAATCAGTGGCGGTGTTGCCGGCCGATGTTGAGGAGGACCCCCAGCAGGAAGGCGTTGATCAGCAGCGAGGAGCCGCCGTAGGACAGGAGCGGCAGCGGCAGCCCCGTGACCGGGACCACGCCGACGTTCATCCCAAGGTTCACCAGCGTCTGGACCGCGAGCAGCACCACGATCCCGGTGGCGAGGTACGTCCCCGCCATGTCGCGCGCCCGCTGCGCAATCCGCAGCCCCTCGAGGTAGAGCAGCAGGTACGCCGCCAGCAGGACCGCGCACCCGGCCCACCCCATCTCCTCGCCCAGGACCGAGACGATGAAGTCCGTGTGGTGCTTGGGGATGTATTCCAGCCGGTTCTGCGGCCCGTGCAGGTACCCGCGGCCCCACAGCGCGCCCGACCCGATGGCCGTCGTGGACTGGATCACGGTGTACCCGCCGCCCAGCGGGTCCCGGTACGGGTTCAGGAAGTTCAGGATCCGCGCGCGCTGGTAGTCGCGCAGGAAGGCCCACGCGAACGGGGCGACGGCCGCGGCGGCCAGGCCCGCCGAGACGAACAGGCTCCACGCGACGCCCGCCACGATCCAGATCGCCGCGGTGGAGACGAAGAGCAGCATGGCCGTCCCCAGGTTCGGCTGGCAGGCGATCAGCACCATCGGCACGGCCACGGCCAGCAGGCACGTGCCGAGCCAGCGCGGCCAGAGCGCGGCCCCCCGCAGGGGGCTCGCGCGGCGCGCGGCCGAGGCGGCGAGCCGGACCACGAGGAGCAGCACCCCCAGCTTCGTGAACTCGCCCGGCTGCATGAAGACCGTCCCGAGCTTGAACCATCGCCGCGCGCCGAAGCTGGTCTGCCCGATGCCCAGGACCAGCCCCAGCAGCAGCAGGCTGCCGCCGTAGAACCAGGGGCTGAGGCGCAGCAGGACGTGGTAGTCGATGGTCGCGCCCGCCGCCAGCGCCAGCAGGCCCAGCGCGATCCACACCGCCTGCCGGGCCGCATACGCCGGCAGCGGCAGCACGGTCTCCTGCCCCGGCGGCAGGGTCGCCGACAGCACCAGCGCCCACCCCGTTGCCATCAGCAGCAGGGTGCACGCGAGCGTGAGCTTGTTGAGGCTCGCCCAGAACCGGGACAGCCGGTACCCCACCGGTCAGCCGCCCCCCGCCGGGGCCGGGACCGGTTCGGTCGGCAGCGGCGCGCCGTGGCGCAGCGCATCCCACGTCTCGAGGACCGACTTGGCGATGAGCGCCGCGATCGTGCCGCCCGCCAGCCCCTTCTCGATGAACACCGCCACCACCACCTCGGGATCGTCGCTGGGCGCGTACGCGGCGAACGCGGCGTGGTCCTCCCGCTGCGCATTCTGGATGGTGGACGTCTTCCCGCTGACGGCGAGGTTCGGCAGGTGGCACTTGTACCCGGTCCCGCTGCGGTTGTTGACGCAGCCGGACAGCCCGCGGTGGACCAGGTCCCAGGTCGAGGGGGCGATGGCCATCCGCCGGTTCACGTGGGGCGCGACGTCCATCACCGTCCGCCCCTGGTCGTCCTCGATCCGCTTGATGACGTGGGGGCGGTACGCCCGGCCCTTGAGGGCGGTCAGCTCGAGGAGCTGCACGAGCTGCAGCGGGGTTGCCAGCAGGTACCCCTGCCCGATGGACATCTGGACGGTGTTCCCCGGGAACCACGGGATGTGGAACAGCCGCTCCTTCCACTGCCGGGTCGGCACGTGGCCCCCCTTCTCCCCCGGCAGGTCGATGCCCGTCGGCTCGCCGAACCCGAACGCCTCCGCGTACCGCGCCAGCAGGTCCACGCTGAGCGACATCCCGGTCTTGTAGAAGAAGATGTCGCACGAGTGGACGATGGCCTGCTCCACGTTCAGCCAGCCGTGCCCGGCCTCGTTCCAGCACTTGTACGGCCAGATCTTGATCCAGAACGTACCGCCGCACTCGAAGGTCTTCTCCTCGTTGAGCTCGCCCGACTCCAGCGCCGCCGTCGCGGTCACGATCTTGAAGATGGATCCCGGCGCGTACAGGGCCTGGATGGCGCGGTTCTGGAGCGGGCTGCGCTGGTCGTTCAGCATCGCGTCCCACCGCCCCCGGGTGATCCGGCCCCCCGCGAACCAGTTCGGGTCGAACCGCGGGGAGGTGGCCATCGCCAGGATCTCCCCCGTCTTCGCCTCCATGGCCACGATCGCCCCGCCCCGGTCGCCCAGCAGCTCCTCGCACCGCTCCTGCAGCCGGCGGTCCAGGGTGAGGACCACGCGGTCGCCCGGCCGCGCCGCGCGGCGGCCGCGCATCCGCACCTGGTGGCCCATCGCGTCCACCTCGACCTCCATCCCGCCGTTGCGGCCCTTGAGCCAGGCCTCGGCCGCGATCTCCATGCCCACCTTCCCCACCAGGTCGCCCGGGGCGTAGGTGCCGCCCAGCGCCTGCAGTTCGGGCAGGTTGACCTCGCCGATGTAGCCCAGCACGTGCGCCGCGAGCGGGCCGTGCGGGTAGGTCCGCAGCGGCTCCTCCTCGATCACCAGCCCGGGCAACTGGAGCCGCCGCTCCTCGAGCCGCCCCACCTGCTCGGTGGAGAGCCCGCCCACGAGCCGGATGGGGGTCAGCGGGGAGTCCCAGGACTCCGCGAGCCGGCCGGCCAGCCACTCGGAGTCCAGGTCCAGCGCGGCGATGAAGGCCGAGACCGCGGCCTCGCGCTCCGCGTCGTCCGCGGGGAGCTGCCGCGGGACCAGCGAGGCGCGGAAGGACGGCCGGCTGCTGGCCAGCACGTCGCCGTGCCGGTCGGTGATCTCCCCGCGGGGCGCCAGCAGGGGGTAGAGGCGGATGGTGTTCTCGTCGGCCGCGGCGCGGTACTTCCCGGACTCGACGATCTGGAGGTACCCGAACCGCAGGAGCATCGCGCCCAGCCCCAGCGTGATGGCCACCGCGACCAGGTTGAGCCGCCGCTCGAGGGTGCCGCGGCGGGGGCTCACGCGCCCTGCCCGGCGCGGCCGGCCCGGGGCGGGACCGGGGAGGTCATACCTCCTGCTCGACCCGGCCCACCGCGCGCAGGAGCACGGGAACCGCGGCGCCCGTCAGCAGCGCGTCGAGGACCAGGCCCCGCAACAGCGGCCCGGCCGGGGCCGCGAGCTCGCCGCGCCCCGCGGCCACGGCCAGCAGGGTGGCGTCGTAGATCGCGCCGGCCAGCGCGCCGAGCGCCACCTGCCCCGTCCACCGGTGCAGGAAGAGCAGGCGGCGCAACCCGCCGGGCACCGCGCCCGCCAGCAGGCCGCCCAGCGCCATCGCGCCGATGCGGAAATCCGCGAAGAGCAGCCCGAGCGCCAGGCCGCCGGCGAATCCCCAGCTCCCCCCGGTCAGCGCGTTCCCGCGGATGGCGAAGCAGTTGGCCAGCGCGACGAAGAGGAGGGGGCGGCCGCCGAGCAGCGGGAGGGTCAGGACCGTGGAGGCGTCGGCGAGGAGGGCGAGGGCGAACCCGACCGCCTGGACCACGAACCGCATGGATGCCCGGCCCCGGGGGTCGAGGTCAGGGGGTCGCCGGCGCCGCGCGCTCGAGGACGAGGACCTCCTCGAGCCGGCGCACGTTGACCGCCGGCGCGATGTCCGCCGCCAGGAGCAGCCCGTCCCGGCGCAGCTCCTTCACGACGCCCACGAGGATCCCCTTGGGGAACGCGCTGCCGCGGCCCGCGGTCAGCACGCGGTCCCCGACCCGCACGTCGTCGCCCGCCGCGAGGTACCGCAGCTCGCACCCGCCGCCCGTGCCGATCAGCACGCCCATGACCCGGGTGCGCTGCACGAAGGCGGCCACCCGGCTGCGCGGGTCGCACACCCAGAGGGCGGTGGCGTACGTCGGGCCCACCGAGAGCAGGCGGCCCACCGCGCCCGCGGGCGCGACCACCGCCATGCCCTCGTGCAGCCCGTCGTTCTCGCCCACGTCCAGGATCAGGGAGCTGAACAGCGAGCTGGGGTCGCCGCCGATCACCCGCGCCGTGAGGCTGCGGCCCCCGAGGTCGTCCTTGAGCTGGAGCAGCCGGTGCAGCCGGACCAGCTCGCGCTGCTGCTCCTCCTTGAGGACGGTCTTCTGCTCGAGGGACTGGATCTGCCGCTCCAGCTCCTGTGTCTCGCGCGCCAGCGCGGTCACGCTGCGCACCGCGCGGGTGCCGGCGGAGCCGGCGGACCGCACGAGGTCGGCGGCGCCCAGCCCCGTCCGCCACGCGTACGCCAGGCCGCCCGAGACCGGGGAGAGCACCGACAGCGTGCCCGCCGGGAACGCCGTCATGCCGGTGGCCAGCAGGCCGAGGATGAGCAGCCCGCCGGTCTGCCAGACCGTGGACAGCCCCGGCCGGACGTCGCGCGAGCGCAGGGGGGGCCGCCGGGGGGGCATCTCAGGAATATTCCGGGTACTCGTGGTCCTCGAGCGCCATCAGCTCGAGGAGGTCGCTGCGGCCGTCGAGGAGCATTCCCGCCCCGCGCACCACGCACGAAATGGGGTCCTCGACCCGGTGCACCGCCACCCCGGTCTCCTCGGAGAGGCGCACGTCGAGGTTGCGCAGCATGGACCCGCCGCCCGCCAGCACGATCCCGCGGTCCGTGAGGTCCGCGGACAGCTCGGGCGGCGTGCGCTCGAGCGTCCCGCGCACCGCGCTGATGATCGCCAGCAGCGGCTCCTCGAGCGCCTGCCGGATCTCCTGCGAGGTGATCTCGATGGTGCGCGGCAGCCCGGTGACGAGGTCGCGGCCCTTGACCATCATCTTGAGCTCCTCCTTCAGGGGGTACGCCGAGCCGATCTGGAGCTTCACCTGCTCGGCGCTGGAGTACCCCACCAGGACGTTGTACGACCGGCGCAGGTAGTCCACGATCGCCTCGTCCAGCTCGTCGCCGCCCACCCGCTCGGAGTGGCCGCTGACGGTCTGGCCCATCGAGATGACCGCGACCTCGGTGGTGCCGCCCCCGATGTCCACGATCATGTTCCCCGCCGGCTCCTCGATCGGCAGCCCCGCACCGAGCGCCGCGGCCCGCGGCTCCTCCACGAGGTACACCCGCCGCGCCCCGGCCTGCTCCACCGCGTCGCGCACCGCGCGCCGTTCCGGGTCGCGGATGCCCGAGGGCACGCAGACGATCGCGCGCGGGCGGACCAGCTTGCGGCGGTTGTGGACCCGTTCGATGAAGTGGCGCAGGAGGTATTCCGCGGCGGGCAGGTGGGAGATGACGCCGTCCTTGAGCGGCCGGATGACGCTGATGGAGCCGGGGGCCTTGCCGATCATCTGCTTGGCCGCGTTGCCCACCGCCGAGATGTACCCGGTGACGCGGTTCATCGCGACCACCGTGGGCTCCATCAGGACGATCCCCTCGCCCTTGACATAGACGAGCGTCGACGCGGTGCCGAGGTCCACCGCGACGTCACTGGAAAACAGGCCGGCGATCGCATCAAGCAACATGGTTCTGGGTGTGTTCTGAAGGCCCTAAAATGATATCACGCGGGAAGAAAACCGCTGCGCAGGCCCCGCCGGGAGGCGTCAGCGTTCGTACAGCTTGTAGACGGCCTGCACGCCCTCTTCGCCGAACCCCCGCGCCAGCGCATCCTGGAGCCGGCCGTCGGCCATCGCGAGGCCCGGCACCTCCATGCCCAGCTTCTTCACGGTGTCAAGCGCGATGCGCACGTCCTTGGCCTGCCACTTGACCGAGAAGCCCGGCGCGTAATCGTTGCGGATGATCTTTTCGCCGTAGACCTCGAGCGCCCACGACCGCGCCGCGCCGCTGACCAGCAGGTCGCGCGCCACGGTGAGGTCGATGCCGAGCGTCTTCGCGATCGCCAGCCCCTCGCTGAATGCCACCAGGTGCAGGGCGCAGACCACCTGGTTCACGATCTTGAGCCGCTGGCCGTGGCCGACCGGGCCGCAGTGGATGATCTTCTTCCCCATCGCCAGGATCCACGGCCGGGCCCGCTCCAGGTCGGCCACCCCGCCGCCCACCATGAACGAGAGCGTCGCCTCGACCGCCCCCTTCTGCCCGCCCGTCACCGGGGCGTCGAGGTACGCCACGCCCTGCGCGGCCAGGCGCTTCGCGAACCCGATTTCCGCGTCCGGCGCGATCGTCGAACAGTCCACGACGAGGGCCCCGGGGCCGAGACCCGCGGCGGCGCCGTTGCTCCCGAACAGGACCTGTTCCACATCCGGGGTGTCCCCGACGCAGACGAACACCGCCTCCGCGCCCTTCGCGGCATCGGCGGGGTTCGCGGCCACCCGCGCGCCCGCCGCGGCGAGCGGCGCGGCCTTGGCGGCCGTGCGGTTCCAGACGGCGACGGTGTGGCCCGCGGCACGCAGGTGCCCCGCCATCGGGGCGCCCATCACCCCCAGCCCGAGGAACGCGAGATTCGCCATGACGGGGTTACTCTACCACCGGGGAACTCCGGGCGGCGGACGCCGCACCGGCCGGCTCAGTTCTTGCTGAGCGACCCCGAGCGGTTGAAGATGACGGCCAGCGCGATCATGGCCGCGGAGAGGGCGACGATGCCCCAGCGCACCGAGGAGTCCATCGGCCGGATCACGACCGGGACGATCAGGAGCGCGACGAGGTTCATGACCTTGATGAGCGGGTTGAGCGCCGGGCCGGCGGTGTCCTTGAACGGGTCGCCGACGGTGTCGCCCACGACCGAGGCCTTGTGCTCGTCGGTGCCCTTGCCCCCGAACACGCCGTCCTCGATCGTCTTCTTCGCGTTGTCCCACAGCCCGCCCGTGTTCACCATGAAGACGGCGAGCAGCTGGCCGGTCAGGATCGCGCCGGCGAGGTAGCCGCCCAGCGCGCCGGGGCCGAGCAGGAAGGCCGTGAAGATCGGCGCGCCGATGGCGAGCAGACCGGGCCCGAGCAGCTCCTTCTGGGCGGCGGCGGTGACGATGTCCACGCACTTGCCGTACTGCGGCTTCTGGGTGCCCTTCATGATGCCCGGGTACGCCTTGAACTGGCGGCGGACCTCGCGGACGACGTGGAAGGCGGCGCGGCCGACGGCCTTCAGCGCGAAGGCGGAGAACAGGAAGGGCACGGCCCCGCCGATGAGCAGCCCCACGAACACCTTGGGGAGGTTCACCTGGATGCCGACGTCGCCCAGCCCTGCCTCGTCGATGAACGACCGGAAGAGCGAGATCGCCGCGATGACGGCGGTCGCGATCGCCAGCCCCTTGGTCAGCGCCTTCGTCGTGTTGCCGATCGCGTCCAGCCACGCCAGTGACTTGCTGGCGGCCTTGTTCTTGACGCCGGACATCTCGAAGATGCCGTGCGCGTTGTCGGTGATCGGGCCGAACGTGTCCATCGCCAGGACGTACCCGGTGGTGGACAGGAGGCCCAGCCCGGCGACCGAGATGGCGAAGGCGGAGAGGGCCAGGCTCTCGGGGAAGAGCGCGAGCGACGCCAGGATCGTGCCCGCGATCACGGCCACCGCCCAGACCGACGACTCCATGCCCTCCGCGAGGCCCGCGATGAGCATCGGCGCCACGCCGGAGTGGGTCGCGGCGACCGTTTCCTGCACCGGCCGGCCCTTGGGGTGGACAAAGTAGTTCGTGAGCCAGAGGGTCAGCATCGCCAGCACCAGCCCGCTGATCCCGGCCAGGCAGAACCGGTAGTCCGGCTGCCCGGTCAGCGGATCAATGAGGTAGAACCGGTTCACGAGGTAGATGCCGATGCCGGCGGAGACCGCCGCGACGCCGAACCCGATGTTGATCGGCATCATGGGATCGGCGCCCTTCTTGTCGCTCGGCCGCACGGCCCAGACGCCGAAGATCGAGGCGACGACGCCCACCGCGCGCACCAGGAGCGCGAAGATGACCAGGCTCAGCGCCAGCTTGGGCGCCATCGGGCCGTAGGTCTTGGCGATCACGGGGTCGGCCTGCGTGGCCGCCGCGAGGATGATGGCGGCGACCAGGGTGACCTCGTAGGACTCGAACACGTCCGCGGCCATGCCGGCGCAGTCACCGACGTTGTCGCCCACGTTGTCCGCGATCGTCGCCGCGTTGCGGGGGTCATCCTCGGGGATGTTCTTCTCGACCTTCCCCACCAGGTCCGCGCCCACGTCCGCCGCCTTGGTGTAGATGCCGCCGCCCACGCGCATGAACAGGGCCACCAGCGACCCGCCGAACCCGAACCCGACCAGGATCTTCATCGCCTCTTCCTGGAAAATCAGGAAGATGATGGTTGCGCCCAGCAGCCCGAACCCGACGGTGAACATGCCCGAGACCGTGCCGGCGTCGAAGGCGATCGTCATCGCGCCCGAGGGGCTGGTCAGCGCCTTGTTGGCCGCCCGCACGTTGCCGCGCACCGCGAGCATCATGCCGACGAACCCGGCGCCGTACGAGGCGGCGCACCCGGCCAGGAAGGCCCCCGCCACGCCCCACGCCAGCCGCACGCCCGCGGCGTCCTCGCCGTAGGCCTTCCAGTAGAGGAAGAAGAGGATCACGGTCAGCGCGGCGACGAACCAGATCATCACGCTGAACTGCCGGCGCAGGTACGCCTCGGCGCCCTCGCGGATCGCGCGCGCCACCTCGCGCATCTTCTCGCTCCCGGGATCCGCCGTGCGCACCTTGAAGGCCAGGTACACGCCGTAGCCCAGCGCGAGGAAGGCGGAGGCCAGGACCCACCAGAGCAGCTGGAGGTCCAGCCCGGTCAGCGGCGGCAATACGACTTTCGCTTCATTCATCGTGTCGGTGCTCCCCCGGAAGAATCGGATTCGGTCTGGCGCCAGCGCTGCATGAGCCGGTCCATGCGCTCCATACGGCCACTGAGGCCCCAATACGTTAGCATGGACGGCACGCCGATCACCATCGCCCCGCCCAGGGTCACCCCGGCGAGCTGCTGGCCCGCCGGCTCGTCCAGCAGCAGCCCGTACAGGCCGATCCCGGAGAGCAGGACCGGCACCACGCACCCCGCCCGCAGGGACCCCTCGGAGGCCCGGACCAGGTCGGCCTGCTCACGGCGCAGCTCCGCGCCCAGCTGCAGCCGGGTGGGGGGGGTGAGTCCCGCCGCGGGCCCGGCCAGGTCGTCGTCCACCCGGCGGACCAGCCCGGTCAGCTCATGCCGCCGCCACAGGGAGGTGCCGATGCCCGTGAGCCCCCCGGCCAGCCCCGCCACCGCCACGTAGGTCAGGACCGGCGCCCCGCGGGCGTGGCCGGAAAAGACCGCGGCGGCGTACCCGCCCGCGGCCACCGCCGTGAGGCTCCAGACGAAGGTGGCCGTGCCCTCGGACGCGGCCTCCGCCGCGACCGCGCCGCGCGCCTCCGCCACCACCTCGGAATCCCCCGCCCCGTGCGCCATGCCCGCTGCCAGCCACAGGCCGGCGGCGACCCGCCGGAGGCCCGCCCTCGCCGGGGTTCGCGTCGCCGGATTCACGCCCCGGATTGTACCCAACGGTGGAT
>CAYNUZ010000055.1:0-12050 GCA_964400385.1 uncultured bacterium
GCCTTCCACCTCGGGCTCACGGGCTCCCTCGACGCCGTGGCCGGCCGGCTGGCGCGGGGCCGGGTGGTGGCGCAGGACCGGCTGGAGGTGAACGGCCTGGTGCTCGCCACCGCGGCCCTCTTCGGCGTGGCCGCCGAGGTGGGGCGCGAGGCGGACCGGCTGCGCGCCAAGGTGAAGTCCTGGCACGCGGTGCCGGCCCCGGTCCGCGGCGCCGTCTACCAGGTGGCGGCCGTGAGCCGGGTGCTGCGGGACCTCGACGAGGCCTTCCTGCTCACCGTCACCGGCGACGGCCCGGTGCGCCGGATCCGGGCCTGGTCGGCGGTGGTGGGCGACAGCCGGCGGATCGGCGGCGCCTTCCTGGCGTTTCCGGACGCGTCCAAGCGGGACGGGGTGGCGAACTTCGTCGC
Organism: uncultured bacterium; assembly: GCA_964400385.1. Lineage (GTDB taxonomy): Bacteria > Oederibacteriota > CAKKQC01 > CAKKQC01 > CAKKQC01 > CAYNUZ01. The sequence goes on from CAYNUZ010000055.1 coordinate 408, forward strand.
GGTGGAGAAGGGGCCGTTCGTGGAGCGGGGGCTGACCTCGGCGCTCTTCCGGTTCGGGCTCCACGGCCGCCGGCCCGGTGTCCACACCGCCACCTTCGCGCACGCCGTGCTCGAGACCGACCGGCCCCTGGCCTGGGCCGCCGACGGCGAGCCGCAGCCGCCCGCCGCGCGGTTCGAGGTCAGGATCGTGCCCGGCGGCCTCCCCCTCCTGCTCCCCTGACCCGGCCGGAACGCCCCGTCAGGCGGGGCGTTCCACCAGCCGCTTCAGCGACGCCAGGTCCGCCTGGATCTTGCGCTGGATGCGGCCGGAGAGCACGGGCTTGAGGAGGGCCAGCGCCAGCGACTTCGTCCCGGTCTCCTGGACGTACGTGAACCGGGTGCCGCCGTCCTCCGGCTCCAGCTCGAACCGGCCGGTGATGTCGAGGTGGGCGGCGCGGATCCGGAAGCCCAGGAGCACCTCCGGCTCGTACGCGGTGATCATCCGCTCCACGGTTTCGCGCTGGCCCTCGATCAGCAGCACCTGCCGGTAGGCGGCGCCGGGGCCGGGGCCGGACCCCGTGACCTGCCGCGACTCGAGCATCCCCCCGATCCAGCGCTGGAGCCTCGCCTCGTCCACCAGGAACCCGAACACCGTCGCGGGCGCCGCGTGGAGCAGGGCGGACGCCTCGTTGCGGATCACCATCGCGGCGCCGCCCCGCCCGCGGGGGTCACTCCTGCGAGGACACCGCGGAAAACTCGGTGACCTCGCCGTCCTCGACCGTATACGCGATCTCCAGCGGCCGGCAGCACACCTCGCAGTCCTCGATCAACTCCTGGGATTCGACCGAGAGGTCCACCACGACCGAGACGTGCGACCCGCAGCACGGGCACGCGAAGAAGTGCTCGGACGCGTCCAGCCGCTCGCCGGCCGGCGCCTCGTCGTCGTCGTCCAGCCGGAACGGGTCGTCAGCGTCGCGCATGGCGCTTGAAGAACTCCCAGATGACGTCGCTCACATTCACCTCCCGCGTCGGCTCATCCCCGCCGAACCACCGCCCCTTCGTGCCGCCGGGCCAGGCATGGCCCCCGCCCCGGATCGTCACGAGGACCACCTCCGTCCCCGCCGCGCCGCCGCCCCAGGTCTCGGTCCGGACGCTGCCCTGCGACTCCGTCACGGGGGTCCCGGTGCAGCCGTCCGCCTCGCGCCAGTACCGCACCGCCTCGGCCACGGAGGCCCGGGGCGCGTGCCGGTCCAGGGCCTTCGCGCCGCGCCCGCCGCCGTACGGCACGTGCTGGTCCGCGGTCCCGTGGACAATGCACACCGCCACGGGCCGCTCCGGCCGGGGCAGCCCCGGCGGCAGCGCCCCCGCGACCGGTGCGATCGCCGCAATGCGTCCCGCCAGCCGGCTCCCGAGCAGGTGCGCCAGCATCCCGCCGTTCGACATGCCCGTCACGAAGATGCGCGCCGGATCCACGGGATACCCCTGGCCCAGCGCGTCCAGCATCGCCCCGATGAAGCCCGTGTCGTCCACCCCGGCGGACCGCGCATACCCGCAGCAGTCGCCCGCGTTCCAGGTCAGGAGGTGGTCCGCGAACAGCCGGCTCGTGCCGTCCGGGTACGCCACGATGAACCCCTCGCGCTCGGCCGTCGCGGAGAGGCCGGACATGGCCGCCATGCCCTCGCCCCGCCCGCCGCCGCCGTGCAGCGCCACCACCAGCGCCATCGGCTTCCCGTACTTGATCGCCCGCGGCACGTGGGTCACCCACGTCCGCTCGCGCCCGGCCCACGTGAGCGTCCCCTCGTAGTCGCCAGGGTTCTCCGCCAGGACCAGCGCGCCGTGCGCCGTCCCGGCCGCCGCCCACACGGCCAGCACGGCCAGCCGGGCGGTGCGGAACCGGGGGCGGGCGCTCCGCGGTTGCAACGGTGATGCGTTCATCCAGCGGAGATTATGGCCGATGAGGGTCTGGCGGGCAATCCGGTTCATGGTGACGGTCCTGGGCATCTGGGGCGGGGCGGGCGTGTACATGGCCGCCCGGCTCATCGGGCCCTCCGCCCTCGCCGGGCCCGCCCGCACTGCGGCGTGGGGGCTGGCCCTGTTCCTGACGGCGCTGGTCCCGGCCACCCTCTTCGGTTCGCGGCGGTGGCGGCCCCCGGCCGTGATCACCTGGACGGCCTACCTGTACATAGGGTTCGCGGCGGTGCTCCTGCCCCTCGTCGCCGCCCGTGATGTGGTCCACCTGCTCGCGTATGCGGCCGCCGCCGGCTGGTCCGCGCTCCGCCCGGCCGCGCCGGGGCTGCCGGATCCGGTCCGGTGGAGCGCGGGATTTGACGCCGCCGGCCCGTGGCTCGTCGCGACCGCGGGGCTCCTCACCGTGGTCGGATTCATCGAGGCGCGCCGGTGGCCCCGCACGACCCGGCTGAACCTGCCCATCCCCGGGTTGCCGGAGTCGCTCGTCGGCTTCCGGATCGCGCACATCAGCGATCTCCATGCGGGCGGCACGATCGCCCGCACCCGGCTGGAGCACGTGGTCCGGGAGGTCAACGGATTCGCGCCGGACGTGATCGCCCTCACCGGGGACCTGGCCGACGGGCACGTGCGGGAGCTGCACGACCACGTCTCGCCGATCGCGGACCTCAAGGCCCGGTACGGCGTCTTCTTTTCGACGGGCAACCACGAGTACTACTGGGACCCGCTGGGCTGGCTGGAGCACATCCGCGGCCTCGGCCTGACCGTCCTGATCAACGAGCACCGGATGATCCGCCACGGCTCGGCCGACGTCCTCGTCGGTGGCGTCACCGACCCGTCCTCGCACGAGATGGTGGCGGCGCACGTCTCCGACCCGGCGGCCGCCCTGGCCAACGCGCCCCACGCCGACTTCAAGCTGCTCCTGGCCCACCAGCCCGGCTCCGCGTTCGCGGCCGCCGCGGCGGGCGTGGACCTCCAGCTCAGCGGGCACACCCACGGCGGGCAGTTCTTCCCGTGGAAACACCTCGTGGACCGCGTCCAGCCGTTCCTGGCCGGCCTCTACCCGGTCGGCCGGATGCTCCTCTACGTCAACCGCGGCGCCGGCTACTGGGGCCCGCCAAACCGGCTGGGCGTGCCATCCGAGATCGCGCTCTTAACCCTGACGCGCGCCGACCAGCCCTCCTGACGCGAGGGCGGCACGGCCGGCCCGTTCCGGGTCGCCTCGTCGCCGCCCTTCCCGGTTGACGCCCAGCGTCGAGGCCACCAGTGCCGGGCCGGTCAGGACCGGCAGCCAGGCCGGGCCGCCGCCCGTCCACCACCAGACCTGCAGTCCCGCCGCCGCCGCCACCCCGAATCCCCAGCCTGCCGTCCGAACCAGTGCGGAATCGTGCATTGCGAACCTCCCCGGAAGGCTGACCGCCTTCCTGATTTCAGGTTCGCGCGGGCCTCGGGGGTCCAACAGGGGGGAATGGCCGTCTTTGTCACGGTCTGGGCGAAGCGGTTTTCGGGTCAGGGGATGGGCTGAAACTCCCAGTCGGCGAAATCGCAGACCCGGCGATAGCCCACCTTCTGATAGATGGAGTTGGATGTGGGATTGGACAGGTCCGTGAAAAGGCAGACAAACCGCCGCCCCTCGCTGAGCAGGCGCGCCGTCAGCGCGGCCACGCAGGCGGAGGCGTACCCCCGTCGACGGAACTCCGGGGGCGTGTACACCCCGTTCACACAGATCCCGTGCGGGGACGGGCCCACCGCGTTGGCCATCGCGCGGGGCGCTCCGTCCTCCCAGATGGCGATCCCGCCTCCGGACAGCCAACGCCTCGCCCGCGCCGCGGATTGGTCGACCGTCTCCTGTTCCTGGGCGCCCAGCGCCTCGCGCGTGAAGGCCTGACACCAGGCCGCGAGCAGGGGAAGGTCCGGTTCTCCGGCCGGCCGCAGCCGGCCCGGCACCCCGGAAGGGGCGAGCGTGCGCACGGCCTCGTAGACCCCAAGCCGCATGTGGATTTTCATGGTCACGCGATGCCCGGCGGCCCAGGCTTCCGCGAATCTCGCCGACGTCTCCGCATGCCCGTTGACGCCGCTCGGCGCGATCCCTGCTCCATCCAGATGTGCCATCAGGGACTGCACCGCAGCCGGCGAGGCTTTCGAAACGACCAGATGGTACGGGGGCGTCATGCCGGCGACAGCGACGACCCGCCCATCGGATTCGACGGTGGCGAAAAATGGGGAGGCGCCTTCCGTCAGCGGGCGGGAGACCATGTTCCCGGTCATGCGGAAGAACAACTGGTTCTCCGCCTCCCGTTCCTCGAGCCACGGCCCGGCACGGGTGAGAAATTCGCGGTGCTCAAACGGACGGACGATCATCGGAAATGAGGACTGGAGCGGAGGGGAGTTGAACCCCTGACCTCCTGCATGCCATGCAGGCGTTCTCCCAACTGAACTACCGCCCCATTAGATTTCATGAATGGAATCACCGGCAGGTCTAACGTATGTCCCTGATCAATATACCGGGTCTGTCCCTATCTCACCAGCCGCGGGATTCCCCTTCTAGGGAAGCCCTTCCATGCGCGCCGCGACGTACAGGCGGTACCAGTCCTCGCGCGACAGCTCCAGCGCATCCGCCCGGGTGGCGTCCTTGATCCGGTCCGGGTTGGCCGAGCCCACGATCGGCACGATCTTCGCCGGGTGCTTGAGCAGCCAGGCCAGCGCCAGCACGGTGCGGCTCACGTCGAGCCGCTTCGCCATCGCGTCCATCATGGCGAGGAGCTTGCGCATCCCGTCCTGCCATGCGCCCTTCCCGTCCACCGTCCCCCCGGTCCCCAGGAAGCCGCCGCCCAGCGGGCTCCAGGCCAGCGGGGTGATGCCGAGTTCCAGGCACTGGTCGAGCGTGCCGTCGGTGAAGCAGGCCAGCCGGCCGAGGTGGATCTCCACCTGGTTGACCACGAGCGGCATCGGGCAGGCCTTCCGCAGCGCCGCCAGCTTCGCGGGCATGAAGTTGCTCACGCCGAACTCGCGGACCTTGCCCTGCTTCTTGAGCTTCGTGAACGCGGCGGCGATCTCCTCCGGGTCCATCAGCACGTCCGGCCGGTGGAGCTGGTACACGTCAATCGTCTCGACGCCCAGGCGCTTCAACGACTCCTCGCAGGAGCGCAGGATGTGCTCCCCCGAAAAATCGTACCGGTGCGGCGAATCCGCCCGCGGGTCGCCGCCGAACCGGATACCGCACTTCGTGGCGATGACCATCCGCTTCCGCAGCCCCTTGGAGGCCTTGAGGATCCCGCCGAACACCGACTCGCACCCGCCCGCACAGTAGATGTCCGCGTGGTCGAACAGGGTGTACCCGGCATCCACCGCGGCGTGGACCGCTTTGGCCGCCATCTTCCGCTGGTCCGGCCCGATCTTTGTTGGATCCCAGGTGCCCACGATCCGCATGCACCCGTAGGCCAGCCGCGTGGTCTTGAGCCTGGAGGCGCCGATGGACTGGGTGCGCATGGGCACTAGCGTATCACCAACCCCGGAAGGCGCCCCGCGGGAGCAGGCGCGTGAACCGGTTGCGGCGGGCATGCAGCCGGTTGAACGCCGCGATGACGAGCGCGTGGGCGATCTTCCCGGTCGCCAGCAGCCGGGGGATCGCGGACAACGCCCGGTGCGTGACCTCGATCTCCTCCGCGTGGTCCAGCTCCTGCTTCGCCACCCGCCGGACGCCGGTGGCCAGGAAGAGGTGGCACCGGTTCCGGTGGAATGCGGGGTTGGGGTGCACGAACCCGAGCCGGACCCACCGCCGGGCCGTGCACCCGGTCTCCTCGAGGAGCTCGCGCTTGGCGGCGTGCAGCGGGTCCCGCTCGCCGGGGTTCACCGCGCCGCCGGGAATCTCCAGCTCCAGCAGCCGCGACCCGTACCGGTGCTGCCGGATCATCACCACCCGGCCGCGCTCGTCGATGGGGATGACGTTGATCCAGTCCGGCGCGTCGAGGAAGTAGAACGTCTGCCGCCGGCCGGAGGACGGCGAGCGGAGGTCTTCCGCCCGCACGCCGAAAATCGGGGTGCGGAGGATGACGCGGGACCGGGTGGCGCGCCACGCCTGCATGGGACCCCATTGTATACGCGGGCCGCGGACCCGGACGTACAATACGGCCATGGAGAACGCGGCGGTCGCGGACATCCTCCAGCGGATGGCGGAGCTCCTCGCCGTCAAGGGCGAGAACCGGTTCAAGATCCAGGCGTTCGAGAAGGGCGCGCGCACGGTGGAGTCGGTGGACCGGCCGCTGGCCGAGATCGTCGCCGCCGGCGGCGCCAAGGCGCTCATGGAGCTGCCGGGCATCGGGCAGGGGATCGCCGCCAAGATCGTGGAGCTGCTCGAGAAGGGCTCGTGCCGGGAGTACGAGCAGCTCAAGAAATCGCTGCCGCCGGGCATCGAGGAGCTCCTGCAGGTCCCCAACCTCGGCCCCAAGACCGCCATGCTGGTCGCGAAGACCCTCAAGGTCCGGGACGTCGCCGGGCTGGAGAAGGCGATCGCGTCCCACCGGGTCGCCGCCCTCCCCCGGGTCGGGGAAAAAAACGAGGCGAAAATCCTCAAGGGGATCGCGATCCTCAAGCACGGCCAGTCCCGGATGCCGCTGGGCCGGGCGCTCCCACTGGCCAACGAGATCGAGGCGGCGCTCAAGGCCGTGCCCGGCGTCGCGCAGGTGGCCCGCGCCGGCAGCCTGCGCCGCATGAAGGACACCATCGGCGACCTCGACTTCCTCGTGACGCCCCGCAGCCCGAAGGACGCGCCGGGGATCCTCGCCGCGTTCGCGGCCCTGGCCGAGGTCGGCGAGGTGCTGGTGCAGGGCGGGACCAAGTGCTCGGTGCGGCTGAAGAACGGCTTCCAGGCGGACCTGCGGGTGGTGCCGAAGGCAAGCTTCGGCGCGGCGCTGCACTACTTCACGGGCTCCAAGGCCCACAACATCATGGTGCGCGAACTGGGGGTCAAGAAGGGCCTCAGCATCAACGAGTACGGGGTGCACAGGGGCAAGGCCACGATCGGCGGGGAGCGGGAGGAGGATGTCTTCAAGGCCGTCGGGCTGCCGTTCATCCCGCCGGAGCTGCGCGAGGGCACCGGCGAAATCGAGGCCGCGCGGAAGGGCAGGCTGCCGAAGCTGATCGAGGCCCCCGACCTCAAGGGCGACCTGCACATGCACTCGAAATGGAGCGACGGGTCGGACACCATCCGGGCCATGGCGGAGGCGGGGCGGGCGCTCGGCTACGAGTACGTGGCCTTGTGCGACCACTCGCAGGTGCTGAAGATGGCCCGCGGACTGTCCATCGAGGATCTCCGGAAGAAGAACAGGGAGATCGACGCCCTGAACAAGGTGCTGAAGGGCATCCGGGTCCTCAAGGGCGCCGAGGTGGACATCCTGGAGGACGGCACCCTCGACTATCCCGACGACGTCCTCGCCGAGCTGGAGGTGGTGGTGATCTCCGTCCATTCCCGGTTCAACCTCGACGAGGCCGCCCAGACGAAGCGCATCTGCCGGGCGCTGACCAACCGGTACGCCACCCTGCTGGCCCACCCCACGGGCCGGCTGATCGGCGAGCGCGATCCCTACGCCGTGAACCTGGGTGAGGTGATCCGGGCCGCGAAGGACCACGGGAAGTGCCTGGAGCTCAACGCCCAGATCAAGCGGCTGGACCTCACGGACACCGCGGTGCGCCGCGCCCGGGACGCCGGGATCACGATCGCCATCAATACCGATTCCCACGCCAAGGAGCAGCTTCCGCTCGGCCGCACCTACGGGATCGGCATCGCCCGGCGCGGCTGGCTGGAGGCGAAGGACGTGCTGAACACGCTCCCGCTCGCCGGCCTGCTCAAGCGCCTCGCCCGCCGGGGATAGCCGATGCTGCCGATCCGGGACACGATCCCGCACCAGCGCCCGCCGATCACCACCGTCCTGCTCATCGCGGTGAACGCCCTCGCCTTCTGGGGCGAATTGCGGCTGCCCACGGGCCAGCAGCAGTCGTTTTTCGAGGTCTTCGGGCTGGTCCCCGCCCGGTTCACCTCCCCCGCCTGGGCGGCCTCGGTGGGGCTGTGGCCGAGCTGGGTGCCGTTCGTCACCACGATGTTCCTGCACGGCGGCTGGATGCACCTCATCGGGAACATGTGGTTCATGTGGATCTTCGGCGACAACGTGGAGGACCGGATGGGGCACGTGGGCTTCCTGCTCTTCTACCTCTTGTGCGGGCTGGCGGCCTCCGTGACCCACCTGGCGCTCAACCCGCACTCGCACATGCCCACCATCGGCGCCTCCGGCGCGATCGCCGGCGTGCTGGGGGCGTACTTCCTGCTCTACCCCGGCGCCCGGGTCCTGACGCTGGTGCCGATCTTCATCTTCATCCGGTTCATCGAGATTCCCGCGTTCATCTTCCTCGGGTTCTGGTTCGTGATGCAGTTCTACAGCGGCGCCATGTCCATGGGGAGCGCCAATACCGCGGGGGTCGCCTTCTGGGCCCACGTGGGCGGGTTCATCGCCGGCCTTCTGCTCCTCGGCCTGTTCGTCCAGCGCGGCACGAGGCGGACATCGCTCCTGGGCACCTGACCCTCGCCACCCTCCCGGCCTACCTGGGGCTGGGGCTCTTCGCCGGGGCGTACGGGACCATGATCGGCGCCGGCGGCGGGTCGCTGATCGTGCCCGCGCTCCTGCTGCTCTTCCACCTCCCGCTCCAGACGATCCTCGGGATGTCACTCTGGACGGTCTTCGCCAACGCGTGCTCCGGCACGCTGAGCTACGCCCGGTTCCGCACCATCGACTACCGCAGCGGCCTGCTCTTCACCCTCGCGGTCATCCCCGGCGCGGTGGCCGGAGCCCTCCTCGCCGGCCACGTCCCGCCGCGGCTGTTCAGCGTCCTGTTCGGGCTGCTCCTCGTCGGGATGTCCGTCCTGATCCTGCACCGGCCCGAGACGCCGTTCGTCCCCCTGCCGGAAAAGGTCCGGACGTACGAGGCCTACCTGCGGCGGGAGCTGACGGTCCGCCGCCTCATGGATGCCTCAGGCCACCCGTACACCTACTACGTGAACATGCGGCTCGGCCTCGCGGTCAGCTTCATCGCCGGCCTCGCCTCCTCGCTGCTGGGCATCGGCGGGGGGATCCTCCACGTGCCCGCGATGATCCTGCTCCTGCAGTTCCCCTCGCACGTGGCGATCGCCACCTCGCACTTCGTGCTGGCGATCTCGTCGGTGACCGGCGCGGCCATCTTCACCCTGCAGGGGCACCTGGCGTGGCGGCGGACCCTGGCCCTGTGCGCCGGGGCCTTCGCGGGCGCACAGCTCGGCGCACGGTTGTCCCACCGAATGAGCGGGGCCTGGCTGAAGCGGTTGCTGGCGGTCGGGATGATCGCGGTGGGCGCCCGGATGCTGGCGCTGGGGGTGCTGGGAAGCTAGCCGGTCAGGCCCCGGGCCAGCGCGCGGATGTAGGCGGCGTTGGCGCCGCAGCAGCCGCCGACGAACCGGATGTCGTCGGCCTTCGCGGCGCGACCGAAGTCGGCGAAGGTGTTCCGGGCGAGCTGGATCGTCTCCAGCGCGTCGGGGAACTCCGGCATCCCGGTGAAGTAGGGTGTGGCGTCACTGGTCCGCAGCGCCGCCGGCTGGGCGGCCACGAACGCGCCGGCCGGGAGCGCGGCCCGGATCCGTTTCAGCACCGGGAGCATCCGCGCCGGCTCCTGTTCGCAATTGAGCCCCGCCGCGATGGCGCCCTCCTTGACCGCAATGGCACACGCCTCCCCGGCCGCCACCCCGTCGGTCGTTTCGTCGGGCTTCGGCCGCAGGCTGTAGGTGGCCACCACGGGAAGCCCGGTGGCGCGTGCCACCTCGAGGCCGATCCTCATCTCGGAGACGTGGAAAAACGTCTCGAGGATGAGGAAGTCCACGCCCGCATCCTTCAGGAACCCGACCTGCTCGGCCAGCAGGTCGCGGATGCGCGGGGCGGCGGACGGTCCTTCCCGCTCCATCAACTGGGTGCGCGAGACCGACCCGGCCACGAGCGCCCGGTCGCCCGCCACCTCCCGGGCGATCCTCACCGCGGCCCGGTTGATCGCCTCGGTCTCCTTCCCATACCCGGCCCGGTCGAGCTTGGTCCGGGTCGCGAAGAACGTGAGCGCCTGCAGGACCTGCGCCCCGGCGCGGAGGAACTCGGCATGCAGCTCCCGCAGCGCCGCCGGGTGCTCGATGGCCACCTCGGGGGTGAAGGTCCCCGATCCCCGGCCGGTGCCCACCTTCTCCTGGTCCGACCCGCTGCGCACGTACCCACGCCGCTCCAGCTCGATGAGGTAGCCGCCGTCGCAGAGGACCGACCCGGCCTTGAGGCGCTCGACGAGGCCCGGGGCCATGCTCAGCTCCCCAGGAAGCCGCGCCGCGCGGCGTCCACCAGCACATGCCGCCCGCCGTCCGCGTCCTGCGACACCTCCCAGAAGAAGATGCCCCGGTAGCCCTGCTCCCGCGCCCAGCGGCCCTTGCGCGCGGCGGATTCCTCGTCTTCGTACGAGATCACTTCCGTCACGCCCTCCTTGACGAGGTACGGAACCGCCGCCGCCGCGTCCCACTCCCGCCGCCAGCCCTCGGCGAGGAGCTTCCGCACCGCGTTGAATCCGAGGTACGTCCGCGGCGACGGGTCCTTCGCCGGCAGGTGGAGCCGCGCGGTGAGGAACGACCGGCCGTAGCAGGGGATGCCCAGCAGGAGCTTGTCGCGCGGGAAGCCCTTCGTCGCGTTCCAGTAGGCCATGCCCGCGGCGCTGTTCATCGTGGCGCCGTCCGGGTCGCCCGGCGCCGCGTGGAGCGGGGCATTGTGCCCCGCGTGGTCGCCCCACGGTCCGTGGAAGTCGTAGGTCATCACGTTCAGGAAGTCGAACAGCGGCAGCAGGCCCGCGTGGTCGAACCACCGGCCGTACCAGTCGCTTGCGTTGACGGCCATGTACAGCAGGGTCCGCGGCAGGCGCTTCCGGTAGGCGGCGACCAGCTTCACGAGGTTGGCCGCGTCCACCGGGTTCTGCGGGAACTCCCAGTCGCAGTCGATGCCGTCGTACCCGGCCGCCTCGACCAGCGCGACCGACTCCCCGATCCACCGGTCGGCTTTCCCGGGATCGGCCATGATCGCGGCGAAGTGGTCGCTGCCCGCCCCACCCCCGCCGAGCGAGACGATGACCCTGACCCCGGCCGCATGGGCCGGGCCGGTGAGCGCGCGGGCCTGGGCCGCGGTGATGCCGGCCACCGCCCCCTCGGCGGTCGGCGCGGCAAAGGCGTGCGCGAGGTGGGTGAACGCGGCGAACCCGATCCGGTCGGGCGCCAGCCCGGTCTCCCACGCCGGATAGTAGCCCAGGACCATCGGGTCGGGCTGCGTCACCCGCGCCGCTCCAGCGCGTAGAGCGCGGCGCCGACCACGCCCGCCGCGGCGCCCAGCCTCGCCACGCGGAAGACCACGTCGCCCTGGTCGCTCGAAACCTTGTACGCGCCGATGTGCTGGGTGATGCCGCCGGCCTCGCCGGCCGCGACGTTCGCCTTGCGGATGGCGTCCAGGAGCGACGTCTTGCCGTGGTCGACGTGGCCCATGATCGTGACCACCGGCGCGCGCGCGACCATGTCCTCCGGGTTGTCGGGCGTCTCGGAGCCGGTGAGGACCTCGTTCTCCGCGAAGTCGGTGGACTCGAAGTGGTAGCCGAACTCCTGCGGCATGA
>CAYNUZ010000056.1:0-11865 GCA_964400385.1 uncultured bacterium
GGCCGCCGCCGGCGGGCGGGCGGGGTCGGCCCCGGATCCCGCGACGGGCGAGCCGGTGGACACCGGCCAGCACATCTTCATGGGGTGCTACCAGCACACCCTGGATTGGTTCGCGGAGCTGGGTACCCGGGACACGCTCTGGTTCCAGGACCGGCTGGAGGTGCCGTACCGCCGCCGGGGGGGCGCCCAGGTGGTCTTCCGCGCCTCCGCCCTGCCGCCGCCGCTGCACCTGCTGGGGGGGCTGGCCGCCCTCGAAGGGCTGACCGCCTTCGAGAAGGCCCGGCTGCTGGGGCTCGCCGCCGCTTTCGGCCGCCTCGACAAGCTGGACGGCATCACCGCCTCCCGCTGGCTGGATTCGATCGGCGTGCCCCGCACCGCCCGGGAGCTGGTCCTGGAGCCGCTCGCGATCGCCGCCCTGAACGAACTGCCGGACGCCGTCTCCGCGCTGCCCCTGGCCATCACGCTGCGGGAGTTGGCGTCCACCGGCCACCGCGGGCTGGCGCTGGGGTTCGCGGTGACCGGCCTGGGGGACACCTACGTGCCGGCCGCTACGGCGCGGATCACGGCGGCCGGCGGGACGGTCCGCACGGGCGTCTGGGCCACGCGGCTCACGCTGGGCGCCGACGGGCGGGCGTCCGGGGTGCGGCTCTCCACCGGTGACACGCTCGAGGCGCCCGAAGTCGTTTCGGCGGTCCCGCCCTGGGACCTGGCGGCCCTGGTCGGGGAGGTGACGGCGCTCAAGGGGCTGGCGGATGCGGCCGGGCGGTTCAAGCCGTCGCCGATCGTGACGGTCCACCTGTGGCTGGACCGGCAGGTCCACGCGGGCAGGCTGACCGGGCTGGTGAACAGCCGGTTCCACTGGCTGTTTGACCGGACAGCGATCATCGGCGGCGGTGCGGCGGGGGAGGAGCATCTCTGCCTGGTGAAGAGTGGCGCGCGCGACCTGCTGGGCACCAAGCCCGACGACCTGGCGAAGCTGGCCGAGGCCGAGCTCCGTGCCTACCTGCCGGAGATGGCGCCGGCGCAGGTGCTTCGGAGCCGGGTGGTCTGGGATCCCAATGCGACGGTGTCCCTGGTGCCCGGCACCGATGCCCACCGTCCCGGCCCGAACACGGCGGTGCCCGGGTTCTTCGTCGCGGGCGACTGGACCCGCACGGGGCTGCCCGCCACCATCGAGAGCGCGGTCAAGAGCGGGGAGCTTGCCGCGCGGGTCATGCTATCGTCGAGGGCGTTATGAGCATGAACGAAACACTCTTCCGCGAAGCCCGGCGGCACCTGGTCGGGGGCGTCAATTCGCCGGTCCGGGCCTTCAAGGCGGTCGGCGGCACGCCCCCGTTCATCGAGAGGGCCAAGGGACCCTACGTGTGGGATGCGGCGGGCCGGAAGTACCTGGACTACATCGCCGCCTGGGGGCCGCACCTGCTGGGCCACGCGCACCCGCGGATCCTGGCCGCCGCCCGCACGGCGCTGGCGAAGGGGACCAGCTACGGGCTGCCCACCGCGATCGAATTCCGGCTGGCCGACGTCATCAAGGAGGCCCTGCCGTCCATGGACCTGGTCCGGTTCGTGAACTCCGGCACCGAGGCCACGATGAGCGCGCTGCGGCTGGCCCGCGGGGTGACGAAGCGCGACCTCATCCTCAAGTTCGACGGCTGCTACCACGGCCACGCCGACGGCCTGCTGGCCGGGGCCGGGTCGGGGCTCGCGACCCTGGGGATTCCCGCCAGCCCGGGGGTCCCGAAGGCGTTCGCCGGCCTCACGCTCACGATCCCGTACAACGACCTCCCGGCGCTGCACGCGGCCTTCCGCAAGCACGGGCGGAAGATCGCCGCCGTCATCGTCGAGCCGGTCGTGGGCAACATGGGCGTCATCGAGCCGCTGCCGGGCTTTCATGAGACCCTGCGCGACCTGACGCGGAAGGCGGGCACGATCCTCATCTGGGACGAGGTGATGACCGGGTTCCGCGTGGCGTGGGGTGGGGCCCAGCGGCACTATGACATCACGCCCGACCTCACCTGCCTCGGCAAGGTGATCGGCGGCGGCTTCCCGGTCGGCGCCTACGGCGGGCGGCGCGACCTCATGCGCCAACTGGCACCCGAGGGGAAGATCTACCAGGCGGGAACCCTGTCCGGGAATCCCGTGGCCATGGCCGCCGGATTGGCCGCCCTGGCCGAGTTGAAGAAGCGGGACTACGGCCGGTTGCAGGCCGCCACGGCGGAGCTCTGCAACGGGATCCGGGCGGCCGCCCGGGCCCGCGGGATCGGGATCAGCGTCGGCGAGGCGTGCGGCATGTTCACGGTCTTCTTCGCCTCCGGCCTGGTGACCGGGGCCGCGGCCGCGCGCCGGGCCGACACCCGGGCTTATGCCCGGTTCTTCAACCGCCTCCGCAAGGCGGGCATCATGTTCCCGCCGTCCCAGTTCGAGGCGGCCTTCCCGGGGTTCGCCCATTCGGCCGGGGACCTCACCCGCACGCTGCAGGCGTGCGACGCAGCCTTCGCCGCGGCGGCCCGATGACCATCAGGCAGTGGCAGAAGCGGATTGACCGGTGGGCCGCCGGCAAGGGCTGGAACGCCAGCTACAAGCGGCAGAACGAGGCCACGATCCACATGCTCATGGTCACGGAGATCGCCGAGGCCACCGAGGAGTTCCGGAACGGCAAGCCCCCGGTCTACGAGAAGGACGGCAAGCCCGAGGGCGAGGCGGTCGAGCTGGCCGATTGCGTGATCCGCATCCTGCACCATTTCGAGCGCAAGGGCTGGGACCTCGAGCGCGTCATCCGCCTCAAGATGGCCTACAACGCCAAGCGGCCGTTCATGCACGGGGGGAAGAAGCTCTAACGCCCGCCCGTGCCCCCGCCGCGGACGGACGTTCAGTCCCCGGCGTAGGCGCGCCGCAACCGTGCGAGATCCAGCTTGCGCATGGAGACCACCGCCTGCATGACCCGGTTGGCCCGCTCCGGGTTTCCATCGGCCATCCAGCGCTCCATCTCGGCCGGGGTCACCTGCCAGGAGACGCCGAATTTGTCCGTGAGCCACCCGCAGACACTCGGTTTGCCGCCGCGGAGGAGCCGCGACCAGTAGTAATCGATCTCCCGTTGCGTCCGGCAGCGCACGACGATCGAGATGGCGGGTGAAAACTTGAAGTACTTGCCGCCGTTGAGCCCGAGGAAGTCCTGACCGTCCAGCCGGAAGGCGACGGTCATCACGGAGCCCTTCCGCTGGCCGGAGACCTTGGCCCCGGCCGCCCCGTACCGGGCCACTACCCCGATCCGCGAGTTCTTGAAGATCGACGTGTAGAATTTCGCGGCCGCTTCGGCCTGGTTGTTGAACCACAGGCAGGTCGTGAATCGTTTCATGGGTGCCTCCTTCCGGCGGGATCGACGTCCCCGGCTTGAATCTACCAACTCCGCATCCGGCCTGCCCGGCGGCCGGTGGACTTTCCGCCGGGGCTCCCGTACCCTAGGGCCATGGAAAATCCCCGGTACGAATGGGTGGACCGCTGGGCCGTCATCCCCGACACGCCGTCGGGCCGGGAGAACGGGCGGACGCACGGGGTCACCGTGGCGGCGGACGGCTCGGTCATCGTCTTCCACCAGGCCGAGAACGGGCTGGTCACGTACGATCCGGCGGGGAAGCTGGTCTCGGCGGTGGGCGGGCCGCGGTGGCGCGGGGCGCACGGCCTGACGCGCGTGGTGGACGGCGGCCGGGAGTACCTCTGGCTGGTGGACCAGGACACGACCGAGGTGGTGAAGGTGACGCTCCAGGGCGCCGAGGTCCAGAAGGTGGCGAAGCCGGACCACCCGAAGTACCGCGGCGCGGACGCGGGGCGGTACGTCCCCACGTGGGCGGCGCAGAACCCGGTGAACGGCGACATCTGGGTGGGCGACGGCTACGGCTCGTCGCTGGTCCACCGCTATGACCGGAACGCGAAGTACCTCATGACCCTCGACGGCACGGAGGGCGCCGGCCGGTTCGCCGAGCCGCACGGGCTCAACTTCACGGTGCGCGACGGAAAGCCGGAGCTGTTCATCACCGACCGGGCCAACCACCGGATCGTGGTGTACGACGGGGACGGGAAGTTTCTCCGCGCGGGCATGGCGGCGCACAGCCCGTGCTGCTTCGACTTCCACGGCGGCCTGGTCCTGGTGCCGGAACTGTTCACGGGCGTCAAGGTGCTGGACGCGGGGAGCCTCGCGCTGGTGACGGAGGCGGGGAAGAGCGACCACGTGGGGCCGGCCGCGGACGGGGGCTGGTGGCCGCCGGTGGCGCCGGAGGGCTGGCCGAACCTGGCCGGGACGGAGCACGTCCGGCCCGGGATGTTCAACAGCCCGCACGGCGGGTGCTTCGCCGCGAACGGCGACGCCTACGTGGTGGAGTGGATCGTCGGGGGAAGGATCACCAAACTGCGCCGGACCGGCTGACCGCCGGCACGGGGGCCCTCAGGCCTCCTTGTTGCTCGCCTGCCGCTGGGAGGAGATCTGCCGGATGACCGTGGCGATCTCCGGATTCTTGAGCAGGACGCCCTCAAACGACTCGCGCGCGAGGGTGAACATCTCGCCGTCCTCCAGCCCCACGACCGTCGCGGTCCGGGGCACGTTCTCGATCAGGGCGATCTCCCCGAAGAACTCGCCGGGGATCAGGGTGGCCAGCGCCACCTTCCCGAAGAGCTTCTTGCGGAAGACGCCGACCTGGCCCTTGAAGATGAGGTAGAAGAGCTTGCCCGGCTCGCCCTGCCGGATGATCGTCTCGTCCTTCATGAAGTGGCGCATGTTGAGGCTGAGCGCCATCTCCTCGATCTCCTTCTGGCCGAGGGTTTTGAGGAAGGGGACCGCGTTGAGCATGGTATGGACCTGCCGGAGCGTCTCGATCGGGAGTTTCATGGGTGCGGCTGCCCCCGGTCGAGGTCGATGGCCCGGTTCTGCGCGCGCCGGTAGTCCGCCGTCTGGCGGATGAGCGCGCCGATGCCCGGGTTGTTCAGCAGGACTTTCTTGAAGACCTCGCGCGGCATGAAGTAGATCTCGCCGTCCTCCTCGCCGATCACCGTGGCATTGCGCTTCACGTTGTCCAGCAGGGCCATCTCGCCGAAGATGGCGTTGGCCTCAAGGTCGGCGATCTTGGTCTTGCGGAACAGCTTCTCCTTGTACACCCCCAGCCGGCCGGAGGAGAGGATATAGAAGGTCTCGCCCATGGAGCCCTGCTTGATGATCACCTCGCCCCGGTGGAACCGCCGCTTGTCCAGCGCCCCGATCATCTCGTCCATCTCGTTGAGCTTGAGGTGCTCCAGGAAGGCGATCCGCTTGAGCGTGAGGCGGAGCATGCCGATTTCCTCGCCCGAAAATTGCATGCATCAATCATAGCGCACGGCCCCGAAACCGCCATAAAATGGGCCATTCGCGGGCGTGGTGAAATTGGCAGACACGCAAGCCTGGGCGCGGGACGCGCCCCGGCTCGTTGAGAGATTATTGAAGTGCCACCTTCGGTGGCATGGCCGAAGGAGCTTCATTGCGGGCGTGGTGGAATGGCAGACACGTCAGGCTTAGGACCTGATGGGGGAAACCCCGTGGGAGTTCAAATCTCTCCGCCCGCATGGCATCAACCGGGAGGGACGCATGAACGCGCTGGTGACGGGAGCGACGGGATTCATCGGCCGCGCGCTGGTGAAGCGGCTCGGGGGAGCGACGGTGCTGACCCGGGACCCGGTGAAGGCGAAGCGCGTGTTGGGGGACGTCCCGGCGCACGCGTGGGAGCCCACGGCCGGGCCGGCGCCGGCCGCGGCGTTCCGGGGCGTGGACGTGGTGTTCAACCTCATGGGCGATCCGATCGCGCAGGGGCGGTGGAGCCCGGCGAAGCTGAAGCGCATCCGCGAGAGCCGGGTCATCGGCACCGCCAACCTCGTCGCCGGGATGCGGGCGTGCGACGACCGGCCGAAGGTCCTGGTCTCGGCCTCCGCGATCGGGTTCTACGGCAGCCGGGGCGACGAGGTCCTGGACGAGACGGCGGCGAACGGGTCGGACACCCTCGCGGGGGTCTGCCGGGGGTGGGAAGCCGCCGCGCTGGCGGCGGGGGAGCTCGGGGTGCGCGTGGCGTGCGTCCGCAACGGGATCGTGCTGCGCAAGGAAGGCGGCGCGCTGGCGCAGATGCTCCTGCCCTTCCGGCTCGGGCTTGGCGGCCGGCTGGGGTCGGGCGCACAATGGATGTCGTGGGTGCACCTCGACGACCTGCTGGCGCTGTACCTGTTCGTGGCGCAGCACGCGGAAGGCCGGGGCATCTTCAACGGGGTCGCCCCGCAGCCGGTCACGAACGCCGACTTCACCCGGGCGCTCGCCGCCGCGGTCCACCGCCCCGCCGTCTTCCCGATGCCGGCCGCGATGGTCCGGCTGGCGTTCGGGGGCGTCGCGGAGGTGATGCTGGGGTCCCAGCGGGTCCTCCCACGGGCGGCCGCCCGGCTGGGGTTTGCCTTCACCCACGCCGCCATCCGCCCCACGCTCGCCGCGATCGTCGCCTCCTGACCGCGCGCCCCGCCGGTGGCTGAACCGGCCGCCCCCGCGGTGACCGCCCGGGCGGTCGGGCTGGGGCTCGTGCTCACGATCGCCCTCAACCTGGTGATGAACTACAGCGACTTCTACCTCAACAACACCCTGCTGATGGGCAACCACTTCCCGATCGCCGGCATGGCGGTCCTGCTCGGCATGGTGGTCGTCGCGAACCCCGCGCTGGCGCGCCGGTCCGGCGCGGGTCCGTTCACGCCGGGGGAGCTCCTGCTGGTCTGGAGCATGATCGGCGTCGCGGGCGGGATCGGCTCGTCCGGCCTGATGCGGTACCTCCCGGGCTGGGTAGCCGGCCCCGCGTACTACGCGTCCAACACCAACGGGTACGGCGCGCACCTGCTCGCCTTCCTGCCGTCCTGGATGGTCGTGAGCAGGGATCCCGAGGATCCCGCGCTCCGGTGGTTCTTCGAGGGGCTGCCGCGCGGCCACCGGATCCCCTGGGGGGAGTGGCTGCGGCCCCTCGGGTGCTGGTTCGTCTTCGCGCTGCTCCTCTCCGGGGTGATGTTCGCGTTCTGCTCCCTGTTCTACCGGCACTGGGTGGACCGCGAGCGGCTGATCTTCCCGGTCGTGTCGCTGCCCCTCGCGATGGCCGCGGCGCCGCCCCGGGGCCGGCTCCTCAACGACTTCCTCCGCGACCCGGTCGTCTGGGCCGGGGCGGCCGTGCCGATCCTCATCCACGGCTGGAACGGGCTGGGCGGGTGGCTGCCCGGGCTGCCCGCGGTCCCGCTGGCCTGGGACACCTGGGGCTGGTTCCCCGACCGCCCCTGGGACGCGTTCAACCTCGAGGACGCGATCATCTACTTCTCGGTCGTCGGCCTCACCTTCCTCCTCACCATCGAGGTCTCCTTCTCGTTCTGGTTCTGCTTCGTCGCCTACCGGTTCACCTTCGTGTACATCGCGTGGCTCGGCGCGGGGGACACCGGTTTCCTGGGCGGCGACTGGAAGCGGAACGTCACGGTCTTCCAGGCGGCCGGTGGGGTCCTCGCCATCACCGGCTTCCTCGCCTGGTCGGCCCGGAAGACGCTGCGCGCGTGGTGGGGGCGGGCGCGGCGGGGGCTCGACGACCCGTGGCTGGATCCGGTTCCCGCGCGATGGGCGCTGGTCCTCCTCGCCGGGGGCGTCGCGGGGATGGCCGGGTGGATGATCGCCGCCGGGTGCGCGTGGTGGGCGGCCCTCGCCGCGGTGCTGCTGTTCCCGTGCGTGCTGCTCGTCCTCACCCGGCTGGTCGCGGAGGCCGGGCTGCTCTTTGTGATCAGCGACGTGGCGGCCTACGACGTGGTCTCCGGCATCGCCCCGCCGGCAGCGCTGTCCGGCGGCACGCTGGCGAGCCTCACGATGCAGAAGGGCGTCATGATGCACACCCTGCGCGAGATCCAGCTCCCGTACCTCATGAACGGCGTGCGGGCGGGCGACGCGGCGGGTGTCCCGCCCCGGCGGCTGCTGGCGGTGCTGGCGCTGACCGCCGCGGTCGCGATGGGCGTCTCGGCCTACGGCCGGATCACCACCTGTTACAAGTACGGTGCGGCGGGCGGGGACGACTTCGCCAACCTCCAGATGCAGGAGAGCTACTTCGGCAACCTGGTCCGATTCCGCAAGAGTCCGCCGCCGATGGAGTGGATCACCGCCGGCACGCTCAAGCTGGTGCCGGTGTCCGTCGCGCACGTCGTCATCGGGGCGCTGGTCGCCGGCGCCACGCTGGCGCTGCGGGCGGCGTACCTCGGCTTCCCGCTGACCCCCTATGGCTTCCTGCTCTGCGGCACCTGGGGCATGGCGGCGGTCTGGTTCTCGATCTTCCTCGGGTGGCTGGCGAAGGCCTGCGTCATGACGTTCGGCGGCGCCGCCGCGTACCGCCGCGCGCTGCCGTTCTTCCTCGGGCTCGTGCTGGGGGAATCCGCCATCGCCACGGTCTGGATCCTCGTCTCCTTCGCCACCGGCCACCCGGGGATCCGGGTCCTGCCGCAATAGGCCAGCCCGCTGACTCGTTGGAGCCATGGAGGGAAGACCAGCAAGCATCGTCGCCGCCCGTGGGGGCGCTTGCGCTAGACTGGGACCGTGACCCGGGCCTGCACGCTCCTCGCGCTCATCCTGTCCTGCTCGCGGCAGGCCGCCGCCGCGCCGCTGGAGGACCGGTGGGTGTGGCTGTTCGACCTGGACTTCGAGAAGGCGGCGGACCTGGACCGGACCGAGAAGATCCTCACGGACGGCGCGGCGCACGGGATCAACGGCGCCGTGCTCTCCATCGAGCTCAAGGGGCTCGCCGACCAGTCGGGCGCGTACCGGCAGGGGCTCGACCGCATCCGGAAGAAGTGCAATGACCTCAAGATCGAGCTGATTCCCGGGGCCTTCTCGTTCGGGTACGGCGGGCCGTTCCTGGGCCGGAACCGGAACCTGGCCGAGGGGCTCCAGGTGAAGGATGCGCTGTTCGTCGCGGGGGCCGACGGCCGCGCCCGGTTCACCGCCGATCCGCCCGTGACCGTGGACAACGGGGGCTTCGAGACGTTCAAGGGCCAGCGGGTCAGCGGGCTGGACTTCCAGGACGAGCCGGGCGTGATCTCGTTCGTGGACACGAAGGTCCACCACGGCGGCAAGGCCTCGATCCGGCTCGAGCACTTCACGAAGGATCCGCACGGCCACGGCCGGATCCACCTCGGGGTGCCGGTGCACCCCGACCGGTGCTACCGGGTCACGCTCTGGGCGAAGTCGAAGGACCTGGCGCCGAACCGGAACTTCAACATCGAGATGCTCGCGCCCGGCGAGGGGGAGCGCGCCCTCTCGTACGAGCGGTCCAACCTGCCCGCCACGTCGGACTGGAAGAAACTCACCTTCCTGTTCGACTCGCGGGAGTTCGACAAGGCCGAGCTGTATGCGGGGATCTGGGAGGGCAAGGCCGGGACGCTGTGGCTGGACGACCTCTCGGTCGAGGAAGTCGGGCCGGTCAACCCGCTGCGCCGGCCGGGGACCCCGGTCGTGGTGAAGGGCGAGGACGGGACGGTCTTCACCGAGGGCGCGGACTTCGCGAAGCTCGAGGACCCGGAGCTGCATCCCTGGACGGGGGACAAGCCCGCGCTCGACCTCACGTTGCCGGCGGGCAGCCGGATCAAGCCGGGGAACCGCCTCCGGGTGAGCTGGTACCACCCGGTCATCGTCTACGACGGCCAGGTCGGCGTCTGCATGGCGGAGCCGGAGATCTACCGGATCGTGGACGAGGAGGCGCGCGCGCTGGTGGCGGCGCTCCACCCGAAGAAGGTCCTCCTGAACATGGACGAGATCCGGTTCGGCGGCACGTGCGACGCGTGCCGCGGCAAGGACATGGCGAAGCTCCTCGGGGAGTCGGTGGCCCGGATCGCCGCCACCCTGCACCGGTACGATCCGACGATCGGCGTCTACTGCTGGTCGGACATGTTCGACCCGAACCACAACGCGCACGGAAACTACTACTTCGTCAACGGCGACTACACCGGGTCATGGAAGTACCTGCCGAAGGACATCACGATGGCGATCTGGGGCGGTGAGGCGCCGGCGAAGAGCTTCGCGTTCTTCGCGGACCAGGGGTTCAAGGTACTCGGCGCCTGCTACTACGATGCAGCGGACCTCAAGGACGTGAACGACTGGGTCGAGCTGGCGCACAAGTACCCGAACGTGCGCGGGCTCATGTACACCACCTGGGAGGGGAAGTACGACCTCCTGCCCGGGTTCGGGGACCTGCTGAAATAGCCTCTCGTCAATCGGCGCATCCCCAAGACCCGACCGTCCTTCGTGCCCCCTCACCCCCCCCTCTCCCTGAAAGGGAGAGGGGGCAGACGAGACTACTTATGAGAGAGTTTCCACTTCTTCTTGAGCGCGACCATCTCGGGCGTCATCGTGACCCGGCGGCCCGGCAGCCGTGATTTGGGGTCGTGGAGCCAACGGCCCTGGTTGTCCCGGAGCACCGGCATCCGCTTGGCGACCGGCGGCGGCGTCACCGCGGCGGCCGGGTGTTCCGCGTACCAGTAGGCCGTGCTGCTCACCTCGTTGGCGAGGTGGTTGGCATGGCCGTGCTCGATCGTCACCTTGATCTCCCGCTCGAACCGCACCGGGTTCTCGAGGTGGAACACGTAGCTGGTCTGGTACCCCTTCGTGTGCTCCTCCCAGATGGATGAGCCGTTGCGCAGGAACGCGTTGGGCTGCATGCCCCAGGCCTGGTTCAGGTAGTCCTCGCTCCCGGTCCCGTGCAGGTCCGGGGGCCACTTGTACCCGTCCACCCAGATCATGTCGTCGCCCTCGCCCCACCACGTGCCCTGGAAGTTGGTGATGGAGAGGTTGCACCCGAGGTAATGGCCGCGGCCCCGCGTGTCGAGGATGACGTAGTTGTTGTTCCACGCCGTCCGGCCGATGTTCACCGCGTCCGCCTCCCGGTGGTTCACCGTGATCTCGTGGCCCCAGCCGCCGAAGGGATTGGCGCGCCGGAACTCGGCGTGGAAATAACCTTCCTCGGCGCCCACCGGGCCCAGCTCGTAGTCCACGTAGAAGTACTGCTTGTGCTCCTCCCGGCTCTGGTTGATGAGCTCGATCCGGGCGTGCCGCTTGAAGGGCATCGGGGCGTAGCAGTTCAGCGCGGCGCCGCGGTTGAACCGGTGATTCTCGTTGGTCGAGGCGGTGAAGAGCGCGGACTGGAAGGAGTTGACGATCCCGTGGCCCAGGCAAAAGAAGTCGCCCAGCGGCACCAGCACACTCGGCGCCTTCGCATCGTCCCAGGTGATCTTGACCAGCACCTCGCGGTAGTGGTCCGGCTGGGTCATCCAGATGTGGGTGATCCGGCCCGGCCCGTCGAGGTCCGCCAGGACCCGGGTCTCGCCCGGCCGGAGCGTCCACCAGTCGGCATTGCGGCCGGGACGGTGCCACGAGGAGATCCGGCTGGAGCGGCCCCGGCCGAGCTGCGCGAGCGTGTCGATCTTGGGGGTCATCAGGCCTCCTTGGGGGTGGATGGGATCAGGACGTTCTCCGGTCGTCGCGAAGCACATTGCGGAACCGCCGCTGGATCGGGGTGAGCCGGGACCGGGTGTAGAGCTTCAGCCACCGGTCGGGGATGAGGCCGCGGTGGGCGCGGATAAACTCGCGGGAGATCCGGGCGCCCGACCGCAACTGGCGGCGGATCTTGCCGTCGAGCTCCGCGAGCACGCCCGGATTGATCCGGTCCGGCTCGCCCGAGAGGTGCGTGCCGTGCTCGCGCTCGGAGAGGAACCATTTCTCGACGCCCTCGCGCCAGGCCTGCATCTCGCCCGCGGCCTTCCGGCACGCGGCGAACCGGCGGCCCTCGCGGCCGCCCGCGATCCGCGCCA
>CAYNUZ010000057.1:0-11862 GCA_964400385.1 uncultured bacterium
TCGGCAAATACCAGTGGTCTGCGCCGTGGAAGCGCGGGTCACCCAACTGCGCGACCTCGCCAAGTGTCCGTACCGGGTCTACCTGGGCGCCGCACTCAAGATCGAGGCGCCGCGCGGGCCCCGGAGCTGGTGGGAGCTGGAGCCGTGGCGGATCGGCAACGTGCTGCACCAGACACTGGATGAGTCGCTGCCCGGGCTGCTGGCGGGGGAGTTTCCCGACGCGGCGGCCGCGGCCCGTGCCGTCCTGCCCGGAGTCCTGGCCTCCCGGTTCTCCTCGATCGCCCGGCTCCCGGTGCTGGTGGAGGCCTACGATCGCGACCTGGGCGAACTGGCGGCGCTCGCGCTGGCCGCGGAGCGGTTGTTCCTGTCCGATTCCAGGTTGGAACCATCAAGCTACGAGGAGCGATTCGAGAGGCCTTTCGGTGCGCACGGACTCACGCTCAGCTTCCAGGCGGACCGGCTGGACCGGGGGAAAGGCATCGCCCACGTGACCGACTACAAATCGCACATGGGCCGGACCGGTCCCGCCAAGAATCCCAAGCTGGACCCGGACGTGCTCCAGGTTTCCCTCTACCTCCACCTCCTCGCCCCGGAGGCCGGCCCGGCGTTCTCGGTGGTCCACCTCGGCTCCGGCATGCGGCCGCCGGTTCAACCGGTCCGGGCGGACGGGGAAGACGCCAAGGCGCTCTCGCAGGCGGCCCTGGCGCTGGCAGGCGCCGTGGAAATGGCCTGGCGCACGGCGGCCGCCTCGCCGTGGCCGGAGAAGCTGCTCCAGCGCAAGTCCGACTGGGAAGCCCAGTGCGGGTACTGTGAATTCCGGACCGTCTGCCGCGGCGACCATGAACCCACCCGCCGCCGACTGGAACACTCGGACGATCACCGCGCCATACAATCCGTCCTTCCACAATCGAGTGAGACGGCGACGCGTCCTTCTTTACCCTCTCCCCTGTCCGGGGGAGAGGGTAGGGTGAGGGGCGAATGATCCAGCCGCTTCCCGACGACGCCCAGCGCGTGCGGGTGCGCACGAGTCATGCCAGCCTGGCGGTGGAGGCCTCTGCCGGGACCGGCAAGACGTACCTGCTGGTTGTCCGCGCCCTCTGGCTGATCCTGGTCCGGAAGCTCCCCGCCGAGACAATCGTCGCGGTGGCCTTCGGCGAGAAGGCCGCCACCGAGCTCCGCCAGCGGCTGCGGGCCAGGCTGGAGGAGATCGTCCGTGCGCCCGCGCACGATGCGCTGGATCCGGAGGTGCTGGCCATGATCGGCACCGAGCCGCTGGCGCCGATCCAGGCCCGGGCGGCCGCCGCACTCGAGGCGCTGGATCGCGCGCATATCTCCACGATCCACGCCTTCGCCTCCACACTGATCCGGCTCTATCCGGCCGAGGCGGGGGTGGATCCGGGATTCGAGGTGGTCGAGGACGCCGGATTCGAGGCGGTAGTGCAGGACGAGTGGTCCCGGTTCGTCGCCGCGGAGTTGGGAGTGGACGCGCAGCGGCGCGAGGAGTGGCTGGCGATCCTGGCGAAAGTGCGCCTCACCGACCTGGCCGAGCTGGGCCGGGCCCTGGCCGAGTACGACACGGACCTGGCGCTGCTGCCCGAAAGACCGGTCCTGTCGGACGCCTCGAAGCGCTGGCTGCAGGACGTGGCCTCCGACGCCGAACAGTTGGCGGGCGAGATCCCGGAGGGGCGGCAGAAGGCGATCACGGCGCTGGCCGGGTTGGCCGCCGCCGCCCGGGCGGGTGCGGAGCGGGGGCAGGCGGCGCTGGTGGACCGGGCGGAGGAGGTGGCGAAGGCCGCCGAGCTGTCCAAGAGTGATGTCCCGAAAGACCTGTCCACGAAGATGCTGCATCTCCTCTCGCAGGTCACCGGTGCGGCCAAGGCGCTGCGCGCCGTCCCGGATGAGGCCACGATCTTTGCGGCGGTCCGGCTGCTCGTGCCGTTCGCCCTGCAGGCGCGGGAGAGGCTGCGGCGGGACGGCCGGATCACGTATGCCGGCTTGCTGGCCCTGGCGCGGGACCTCGTCCGCGACCACCCCGAAGTGCGCCGCCGGCTCAACCGGCGCTTCCGGGCGATCCTGCTGGACGAGGCGCAGGACGTGGACCCAATCCAGCTCGAGTTGATGCTCTTCCTGGCCGAGCAGCCCGCCGGGGCCGCGACGACGTGGCGGGACGTGAAGCTGGAGCCGGGGAAGCTCTTCGTGGTGGGGGACCCCAAGCAATCTATCTACCTCTTCCGGGGCGCGGATGTGCGCGCTTTCCGGTCGGCGCTCGACCTCATGGTGGCCCAGGGCGCCGAGATGCTGACCCCCACCACCAGCATGCGATCGGACCAGTCGGTGCTGGACGCGGTGAACGCCGTGGGCATCCACTACTTCGAGGCCTACCCGTCGCTGACTTCCCGGCCCGCGCGCGACCTCCCGGCCACCGGAGCCGGCGTCGAGGTGCTGGCGGTGGAGCCCGCCGAGGGGGAAGACTCGGAGGCGGTCGAAGCCGCCGCGGTCGCGCAGCGAGTCGCAGAGCTGCTGAAGTCCGGGTTCACGCCCGCCGACATCGCGGTCCTCTTCCGTAAGCGCGGTCCGATGCCGGTCTTCGCCGCCGCGCTACGGGGTGCCGGGATCGAGGTCACCATCGAACAGGAGCGCCGGTTCTTCCTGCGACAGGAGGTCATGGACCTCATGAACCTCATCCGGTTCATCGCCGATCCCTGCGACGAAGTCGCGCTGGTCGGTGTGTTACGTGGGCCGTATGTGGGGCTGACCGACGCGCAGGTGGAGGCCTATTTCCTGTCCGGCCGGAAGCTGCCGGCCGACGCGCCGGGCCACGCCGTGGTCCTGCTCTCGGAGATCCTGCCGCTCCTGTCCCGCCAGGTCATGGCCATGCCGCCCCGGGACTGGCTGGAGTGGTGCTACCAGCTCCTGGGCGTCGAAGCGGTCGCCGCGGCCTCCTCCGACCCCGGTGCCCGCGACGCGGTCCGCGGGTTCCGCCGAATGGTGGCGACCGCCCTCGAGGAGCATGGCCTCCCGAAGACGCTTGAGATGCTGGAAGAGAGCTTCCGCGCCGAGGCGGACCCCGTGGACAGCCGCACCCAGCCCCTCCGGCCGCCCCAGCAGGTCTCGACCGATCTCGACGGCTCGGTCCGCTTCCTGACCGTGCACAACGCCAAGGGTCTGGAGTTTCCTGCGGTCATCCTTGCGGCCATTGACTCCACGCCCCAGCAGCAGAAGTCCACCGACACCGAGGTCCTCCACGACTTTTCCGGCGGTGCCTCCGGGGTGACCCTCCGCGCCATCGGCTCGAAGGAGGCGGCCGCCACCCTGGACGCCTGCCGCCTCAAGGCCCTGCGCGATCAGACCGAGAGGGAAGAGACCGCGCGCCTGGTGTATGTCGCGCTCACCCGCGCCAAGGACCGCCTGATCGTGATGGACAGAAGACCGGGGAGCGGGAGAAAGCCGGGGCGTACGGCTGACACCTTCCGCCCTCATCTCGCCGCGTTGATCGAGTATCCAAACACTCCAGCCACCAGAGTGGTTTCGCCCGTTACCCGGCGGGTCATTCTTTCCCCTCTCCTCCCCCTGGGGAGGAGGTCGTCATCGGGCCGACTCGTGTCGGCCGGGGGCTCTGGGGGTGAGGTGGGAGAGGACGTGCCCGCCCTCCGACCCCCCCTTGAAGGCACTCCCGACCTCGTCACTCCCTCTGACATGGACGAGCGGCTCCGCCGCGACGACGAGGGAGCCGCCGCCCTTCCCGCCGGCACCCGCTCCGCTCGCGCCTGGCTGGGGGAGCTTTGTCATGAAGTCCTCCGGAGATGGGACTTCCGTTCTGATGTGACGCCTGAAAGACTGGCAGCCGCCCTGGGCCATGCCCAGCGGGAGATCGGCGGCTCCCGCCAGCTCCCCCTCGCGCTGGCGCAGCAGGCCTGCCTCCTGCTTGACG
Organism: uncultured bacterium; assembly: GCA_964400385.1. Taxonomy (GTDB): domain Bacteria; phylum Oederibacteriota; class CAKKQC01; order CAKKQC01; family CAKKQC01; genus CAYNUZ01. The sequence continues at coordinate 3,932 of CAYNUZ010000057.1, forward strand.
CCTTCCTCAAGTCTGAAACAGGCCGGATGCTGGGGAGCTCTGACATGATCGGACGTGAAGTCCCGCTCCTGGCCGAAGTAGATGGAAGCACGGTCTCGGCCCGCGCGGACGTCATGTACCGGTTCAACGGGAGGGCCTGGATCGGCGATTACAAGCTGCCAAGGGATGCGCAGCTGCCGGTGGCCGTGGCGGCGGCCTATGCCGAGGCGGCCTCCCGCTCCCTGGGGGAAGTGTGCACTTTCTCCGTCCTTCCCATTGAGGTGACCCCGGGTGGCTGACTCAAATCACACCCCGGGCGCGATCCGCGTTCGGATCGCGGAGGGGGAGGTGGCGGGAATCCGCGACCTGGAGACCGGCATTCACGCCTTCAAGCAGATTCCTTTTGCCGCGCCTCCGGTCGGCCCGCTGCGCTGGAAGCTGCCCGCGCCGCCGCGGCCGTGGACCGGCGTCCGCCCGGCCAGTGCGTTCGGCCCCCGGCCGATGCAAAACATGCTCTGGGACGACATGGTGTCCCGGGCGGCCGCCATGAGCGAGGATTGCCTGCACCTGAACGTCTGGACGCCTGACCCGTCGCCAGCGGCCCGACTCCCGGTCCTGGTCTACTTCTTTGGCGGCGGGTTCATGGCGGGCGACGCCTCGGAACCCCGGTACGACGGCGAGAGCATGGCCCGGCTCGGGATGGTCGTGGTGACCGTGAACTACCGGCTCGGGGTCTTCGGGTGGCTCGCGCATCCCGGCCTCGCCGCCGAGTCGCCGTACGGCGCGGCTGGGAACTACGGGCTCCTCGACCAGTTGGCGGGGCTCGGGTGGCTCCAGCGCAACGTGGCGGCATTCGGTGGGGACCCGACGCGAATCACGATCGCCGGCGAATCGGCCGGCTCCTCGTCGGTCAGCGCCCACGTGGCGTCAGCGCGGTCGCGGGGCCTGTTCGCCGGCGGCATCGGCGAGAGCGGCTCCATGCTCGGGCCGCGGTCGGTGGCCCCGCGCGACAAGGCGGCGGAGGAGAGTTTGCGTTTTGTCGCCGGGCTGGGTGCGGGGGCGGCGCCCTCCCTCGACGTGCTGCGTAAGATGCCGGCAGAGCAGCTTCTCGCGGCGCAGGGCCGGCCGGGCGGCCCCTGGTTCCGGCCCACGGTGGACGGGTGGTTCCTGACCCGGCCGCTGGCCGAGACCTACGCCGCGGGGGAGCAGGCGCACATCCCTCTGCTGATTGGTACCAACAATGGCGAAGGCTCCGTCTCTTGGGTCCTCGGCGACCAGCCACCGACTGTGGATGCGTATCGGGCTGCGGTGAAACGCCTGTATGGGGCGGATGCGGCGGAGATCCTGGCACTCTACCCGGTTGAGCATGACACCGACGTGGTGAGCGTCGCCCAGGAATTGGCGACGGACCGGTTCATCGGCCACAACACCTGGCGCTGGCTGGATCTGGCCACCCGGACTGGCGGCTGCCCGACGTGGTACTACCGGTTCGACCGCGCACGGCCGGCCAAGCGTGCCGATCCCACCAGCCGGGAAGTGGGCGCCGTCCACTCCGCCGAGATCGAGTATGCCCTGGGTAACCTGGACGGAAATCCCGTGTACAAGTGGACCAACGATGACTACGCGGTCTCCAGGACGATGCAAGCCTATTTCGCGGCGTTCGTCTGGGCGGGGGATCCGAATGTGTCCGGACTCCCGGAGTGGCCCACGCATGGCAGCGGTGCCCGCCTGCTCATTGACGTCACGACGCGTGCCATCCCCGACCGGGTGCGAAAGCGCTATGAGTTCCTCAACCGGCTCCAGGACCGCTCCACCTCCAGATGACCGGTCCGTGAGGTCTATGATGGAGATGCCATGACAGACGAATCACGCGCCACGACATCCGTCCTGCTGCCGGTGCCGGCCGCCCGGGTCTGGGAGGCCATCACGACACCCTCGATCATCAAGCAGTACTTCTTCGGCGTGGAGGTCGTGACGAATTGGAAGGTGGGCAGCCCCCTCCTTTTCCGGGGGACCTACAACGGCGGGTCTTTTGAGGACAAGGCGGTCATTTTGAAGTGTGAGCCGGGGAAGACCCTGGCATGGAACTACTGGAGTGCCTTCTCGGGGCTGCCGGACGCCCCCGAGAACTACCAGGAAGTGGTTTACACGCTGACCCCGGAAGGCTCTGGAACCCGGCTGACCGTCACGCAGGCCTGCGGAACCGATCCCGAGAAGAAGGCGCACTGCGTCTCGAACTGGAACATGGTTTTCGCCGGCCTCAAGAAGTGGTGCGAATCCTCGTAGGCGGTTAGGCCACGCCCCGGACGCGGAGGCGGGGGGGAAGGGTGGTGTCGCCCTCGGTGAACCGGGAGTAGACGGTCAGCACCTCGCCGACGTAGAGGCGGTGGTAGTCCTTCAGCGGGTAGAACTTGTGCATCTTCTGGTCGAGAAACTTTTCCGGGTCGAAATCGTGCCAATACATCTTCCGGCACTCGTAGACCAGCCGGGCCTCCTGGAAATAGATGCCGCCGTGCAGCCCCTGCACCGGGTTCAGCCCGGCCTCCTGGGCCTTGGCCCGGTCCCGTCCCGACACCCGGCCGCAGGTCCGCAGGGCCGGCCGGTACTTCTCCTCGTAGGCGGACAGGGTGAAGACCTCGGAGCGCTCCATGAAGCCGAAGGTGTGCCGCACGGGCCGCACGACGCACATCATCACTTCCTTTTCCCACAGGATGCCCATCCCGCCCCAGCTCGCCGTGAGGGTGTTGAAGGACTCCATGGTGCCGGCCGTCACCAGCATCCAGTCGTGGTCGAAGAGCTTGAAGGGGTTCTCCGTCCGCGATTCTGCGCTGACGGTCCTGAACTTGTACTCGGTGGTCATGCCTGCCTCCGCCCGGGCCGTCCCGGGAATCCCGCCGGTGCGGGGCGGCTAGCATACCTCACGAACCGGTCCCCAGCAGAATGGCTGCCGCTTCCGCGACGGGCTCGAACCCCCGCAGCTCACGCACGCTGGAGTCGGGGCTGGCCGCCGAGGAGCGGTTGAACCAGACCGGAAGGATGCCGGCTGCCCGGGCGCCTTCCACGTCATTGGCCCAGGAGTCGCCGACCATGACCGCCTCGTTCGGCCGGACGCCGGCGCGGGCAAGGGCGGCTGCGAAGATCCGCGGATCCGGCTTGATCGCGCGCACTTCCTCGGAGATCGCGAGGACATCCACCAGGGTCGTGAGGCCACAGGCGTCCAGCTTGCGCATCTGCTCGTCCACGAAGTTGTTGGTGACAACCCCGATCTTGACCGTTCGCCGGCGTAATTCTGCCAGGAGGGCGATGGCGCCGGGCACCGCCCGCCGGTTGGCCCGGTAGGCGTCGCCGGCGACCGGGCGGAAATCCTGAAGCTCTTCGTCGGTCGGTTCGACCCCGACGGTCTTCAGTAATTCACGCATACGGAGCCGGTTGGACTGCTCCGGGGTAATCTCCCCGGCCATGACCCGGGGGTGCATGGCATCAAGCAGGCGCTGGTACCGGCCGAAGAGCTCGGGAAGGGGAACCTGCCCCAGGGGCGGCCATCGGACCGCCAGAACCCGCAGCATCGTTTCCACGCTGTGCTGGTGGTCGTACAGGGTTTCATCGAGATCGAACAGGACGGCCTTGATCATCTAACGGTAAAAACCCTTCCGCAGATTGATGCGGTACTCGCACCAGGCTTTCATCGCCGCCAGCATCTGGGACCAGCCCATGCAGTTGCCGTAGGCGGCCTTGCGGCCCTTCGCGGAGTTCGGCCACCCGCTTTCGCGGATCCGGACTTCGGTGGAGCGCGGACCCACCCGCTTGAACCGGAAGGCCACCCGGTTCTTACCCCCGGTCGGCGATGCCCAGGTGATGACGATCAGCTTGTTCCGGACGCAGCGCTTCACCTCGACGGGGAAGGCGCCGGGGAAGTCGGCGAAGTCCCACATCACCGTGGCGCCGGCCTTCAACGGTCCGCTGGCGCCGCCGGTCGTGAAATAGCGGCTCAGCTCCCCGGGGTCGTAGACGGCGCCGAAGACGCGCTTGACCGGTTTCCGTATCCTGCCCCACACCTCGAAACTCAGCTTCATGGCGGTCCTCCATCGTGTAGGATCTGTGCGAACCCAGTCTAGCGGACGCGGGAGAACGCAGGAGGAGCCAGCCGATGATGAAAGCCTACGCGAGTTTTGACAAGTACCTGGCGGACCAGAAGCCGAAGCACCGGACGATCATCCGGGCGCTCCGGAGGTTCGTGAAGCGGACGGCTCCTCAACTGACGGAATCCGTGAAGTATGGCAACGGCTGCTGGCTGAAAGGAAAGGACTTCGTTGCGTATGTCTGGTCCGGGCCGGACTACGTGCAGTTCGGGTTCACGGCGGGCCACCGGTTGAAGGATCCGAAGAAGCTGCTCCACGGCGAGGGCAAGTACGTCCGGCACGTGAAGATCTACAGGACCTCCGACATCGATCCCCGTGCCTTCGCGGCGCTCCTGCGGCAGGCCATCCGCTGACCGGCCGGGACCTCAGGCGATGAGGTCGATCCTGCTGAATCCGGCGCGCGGCGGGGCGCCGGTCGGGCGGGGCCGGGCGCCTTCGCGCAGCCGCTCCGCGAGCTTGCGCTGGAGCGCCGCCATCAGCTCCTCGCGGCTATAGGCCGTGGTTTCGGTCCCGTCAATCCCGGGGATGAAGCCCGCGTAGTAGTTCTCCTTGGCGTTCCACTGGATGTGGGCGACGTAGGATTTCGGGGTGTGCGCCATGCTGTCCCGATTATAGGCGGGTGGCGCGGGGTATGATCCGGGGCGTGAAGGAACTCGACGCGGCGGTCCGGGCGTGGGTGGACGAGGGCTGGATCTGCGGGGCGGCGGCGGGGATCGTGGGCCCGGAGGGGACGCGGCTGGCCGCATGGGGGCGCACCCGCGTGGACGGTCCCGCGGTGGATCCCGCGAACACGGTCTTCAGCGTGGCCTCGTTCACCAAGATCTTTGCGTCCACCATCCTGGCGTCCCTCATCCTGGAAGGACGATGCTCGCTGGAGACGCCGATCCAGGACCTCCTGCCGGAGGGGGCCGTCGTCCCGGCCTTCGGCGCCCGGGTCATCACGGTGCTGGATCTCGTGACGCACCGCTCGGGGCTTCTGGCGAATCCGCCGTTTGCCGCGTCCGTGATCGCCGACGCGGGGGGGAAGGTCGGGGACCGCCTCCTCCAATTCGTCGCCGGGTACCGGCTGCCGCGGGCGCCGGGAGCCGGATACGAATACTCCAATGTCGGCTTCGGGCTGCTCGGCATCGCCCTGGCGCGGTTGACCGGCCAGGATTTCGAGACCATGGTCCTGGAACGGATCGCCCGGCCGCTGGCGCTGGCCTCGACTCGGGTCGTGGCGGATGCCGCGCTGCGGCCGCGGGTGGCACAGGGGTATACGGCCGACGGCGAGGCGGTCCCGTTCCGGGACCACGGGTATGCGGGGGCCTCGGGATCGCTGCGCTCGACGGTGCCCGACCTGCTGGCCTTCCTGTCCCTGCACCTCGGGCTGGGGGAGCCGCCGGCGGCACTGGCGGCGGCGGCCCGGCTGACGCATGAGCCGCGGTTCGAGACGGGGCCGGGCGTCTCCCGGGGGCTGGGCTGGGTCGTGGAGCACGAGCCGCGAATCATCTGGCACACCGGCGCGATCGGCGGCTGCCGGTCCTTCTTCGGGTTCGTCCCGGCGGCGCGGATCGGGCTGGTCCTGCTGACCAATTCGGGCAACCCCGCCGCCGACACGCTCGGGCTGCAGGCGCTGCGCGCGGCGGCCGGGCTGCCGGCGGAGGTGCCGCGGCCTCCCCGGATCGTCGCGCTCTCGCCCGGGGCGCTGGACCGGCTGGCCGGGGGCTACCGGACGGACCAGGGTGTCCTGGTCCGGATCGCCCGGACGGGGCAGCGGCTGACCGCCACCGGCGGGCCGCTGGGGCAGGTCGTGTTCTATCCCACCGCGGCGACGACCTTTGCCGCGCCGGGATTGGAGGGGGACGTCGCATTCCTGCCCGGCCACCGGACGACGCCGGCTTCCGTGCGGGTCCGGGCGTGGGGCGGCGAGTTCATGCTCCGGCGGATCGGGTGGGTCGCCTACGGCCTCGCGTGGCTCCGGCAGCGGGTTACACTCAAGGGATGATGGCGCGGGTGATCAGCGGGGCGGTGCTGGCGGGGGCGGTGGTTGCGACGGCGCTGGCGAGCTCGGAGGCGGCCCCCTGGGAGAACGAGATCCGGGCGTTCGAAGCGAAGGACCGGGCCGCACCGCCGCCGCGGAACGGCATCGTCTTCGTCGGCAGCTCGAGCATCGTGATGTGGGACCTCGCGGCGTCCTTCCCGGGCCTGCCGGTCATCAACCGCGGGTTCGGGGGCTCGCAACTGGCCGACTCCACCCTCTACGCCGGCCGGATCGTGATCCCGTACAAGCCGCGGCTGGTGGTGCTCTACGCGGGGGACAACGACATCGCGGCGAACCGGTCGCCGGAGCAGGTCGCGAAGGACTTCGGCGGGTTCGTGCGGGTGGTGCAGGCGGGTCTGCCCGACGCGCGGATCATCTTCCTGTCCATCAAGCCCAGCCCGCAGCGGTGGGCGCTGTACCCCAAGGTGCAGAAGGCGAACGCGCTGATCCAGGCGCGGATCAGGAAGGGCAAGCGGATGAAATACGTAGACGTCGGCACGGGGCTGCTGGGCCGGGACGGCACGCCGCGCCCGGAGCTCTTCCAGGCCGACGGCCTGCACCTCAACGCCGACGGGTACCGGACCTGGACGGAGGTCGTGGCGCGGGAGCTCCGGTAGGGCGTCGCCCCGGGGTCAGAGGATCTCGCGCATCCCGCCCATCAGGTTCGCGACCTTCCGCCGCGTCATGAACCGGCCCATCGTGCTCAGCATCGTGTTGGCGAATCCCGAGAAGACGATCGGGCTCTTCCGCCGGGCCAGGGCCTTGAGCGCCTTGTCCACCACCTGGTCGGCGGTCTGGGTGATCGCCGCGGGCGGCCGGTCCTTCTCGGTGCCGCCGGCGCGCTCATTGAAGAGCGTGGTGGTGACCCCGGGGCAGAGGCCCATCACGTAGACCCCGCGCTTCTTGTACTCGAACCAGAGGGACTGGGAGAGGGCGGCGATGAACGCCTTGGTGGCCGAGTAGACCCCCGCGGCCGGCATCGGCATGATGCCGATCCCGGATGAGACGTTGACCAGCGCGTCGCCGGCCTGCGCGCGGCCGAGGAAGGCGTGGGCGAGGGCGACCACCGCGTCGCAGTTGAGGTGCATCATCGCGAGCTGCTGGGCCACCGGGATCCCGGTGAACGAGCCGTAGATCCCGACTCCGGCGTTGTTGACGAGCAGGTCGAAATGGGTGGCGGCCAGCGCGGCGGCGGCCCGCTCGATCCCGGCCGGGGTGGCGAGGTCGGCGACTAGCGGAGCGTGTCCCGATCCGGGGAGCGAGGCGAGCAACTCCTTCAACCGGCCCTCATTTCGGGCGACGACGGTTACGGCGTATCCCTCGCCCGCGAGCCGCTGCGCAAAGACCCGCCCGATGCCTTCGCTCGCTCCCGTGACCATCGCGCGCTTGCCGTTCATCGTGGAGTGCCTCCGTTGTGGGGTGATGTCGTCCGATCTGGGGACCTCTGAATACGGAGAAGGAAATCGTGGCGGGGGGCCGTGAGTTCCCCGGCGCCCGGCGTCACGGGGCGGGGCGCGCGAATGCCGCGCCCGTGAGCACCCGGTAGCCTTCGATGTAGGGCGGTGTTCCCGCGGGCAGGTGGTCCTTTCGGCCGGCCTGGAACGCCTCCCTGGCCGAAGGGGCCAGCCCCGGCAGCCGTACGATCGCCTTGCGGACGAGGTCCTCCGCGGACTCCGCGACCTCCAACCGGAGGTCGGCTTCGCCGCCGTACACCAGCACCGACCGGAGCTGCGCGGCGGCCCGGGCCCGGACGGCGGCCGGGACGGCGGGACCGACCGGCAGCCACGCGG
>CAYNUZ010000058.1:0-11388 GCA_964400385.1 uncultured bacterium
GCCCGGCGCGACGCTGCTGGCGTCCCCGGTCCCGGCCGGTTCAACCCTGCTGGCGCCGGCGGCGGCCAGCAGCACGCTCGCGGCTGCCGCCCCTCCCCCGAAAAAGCCGCCGGCGGCCAAGCCCGCCGCGCCGCCGGTCCAGACGATCGTGGTGCCGTACGAGGAGCTCCACAAGCACGCCTCGATCGTCATGATGCCGTCCGCCTTCGCGGCCCATTACAAGGGCCCGACGGGGGAGAACGCCGAGGTCTTCCTGGGGTGGTACATCGGGACGCTGTACAACGAGCGCGGGCTGTTCATCGCGCCGATCTTCTCCCTGTTCGTGGGCGCCGACCTCAAGTGGTCGTTCATCGAGGAGAAATCCGTCCGGCCGGCCTTCGCCATCGGGTACTACGGGGGGCTGGGCCAGCCGTTCACCGGCGGCGCGGTGAAGGCGTCCGCGCTGGCGGGCAAGCAGGCGCTCAAGCAGGTCTTCATGCACGACGGCTCCATGGTGGTGGGCAAGCACTTCGGGCCCGTCGCGGTCTCCGCGGGGGCCCTCTACGGGTTCAAGAAGGCCTACCCCCAGTTCCTGCCCATGCTGCGCAACGGGTCGTACTCGACGCAGGCGAACCCGGCCTCCGACACGCTCTGGACGGCGTTCGGCGGCGTGGACGTCTCGTTCCACGAGCAGCACGTCAAGATCGAGGTCATCACCCTGCCGGTGCCCCCGAAGGACGTCACCCCCGCCGACCTCTACGTGCGGCCGTGGCTCATCCAGACGCACGTGGACGCCTTCCTCGGGTTCGACCTGGCGTACCTCAAGGACCGCATCGGCTACGAGGTGCTCGGCTACTACCTGCTGCCGTTCTACCGGTGGCCGGACAAGAAGCGGCTCGAGAAGGAGGCCGAGAAGATGGCCCGCACCCGCAAGCCGTCGTGAGCGGGTTCTCCGCGACCTTCGAGCGGCTGCTGGCGGAGCTGGAGAAGATGCCCGGCGTGGGCCGCAAGACCGCGCAGCGGCTGGCCTTCCACCTCCTCAAGCTGCCCGAGGCGGAGGTGGACGCGCTGGCGGCCGCCATGCGGGAGTCCAAGCGCAACATCCGGTCCTGCTCGACCTGCTTCGGGATCACGGAGGCCGATCCGTGCGCGATCTGCTCCGACGACCGGCGGGACGCGGGGATGCTTTGCGTGGTCGAGCAGCCGTCCGACGTGCTGGCCCTGGAGCGCACCCTGGAGTACAAGGGCCGGTACCACGTCCTGCAGGGCGTGATCTCGCCGCTGGACGGGGTCGGGCCGGACGAGCTTAGAATCCGCGAGCTCCTGGCCCGGATCGAGGGAGGCGGGATCCGCGAGGTCATCCTGAGCACCAACCCCACGCTGGAGGGCGAGGCGACCGCGCTCTACGTGTCCCGGCTTGTCCGGCCCCTCGGGGTGGCCGTGACCCGGATCGCGCGGGGGCTGCCGGTGGGCGGGGACCTCGAGTACGCCGACCAGGTGACCCTGGCCCGGGCGATGGAGGGGCGGCGGGAGTTCTGATCAATTGACACCCCGCGACGGCGGCTGGATAATGCCGGTGTCAGTCACGGATCCCAAGGGAGGGCACACACCATGAAACGCGCGAACAATGCGGTATTGGCGATCGGCCTGGCCGCCGGCATGGCGGCCTCGGCCTGGGGCGGAACGCTCGGATCGGGCGGGCCGGCGGGCGGCGGGCGGTCGCGGGGCGAGGATTCGCCCCGGATGGGCCTGGCCATGAACCTGAACCGGGCGGACCTGCGGTTCGGGCTGGGCGGCGGGGGCGCGATCGACGCCTTCGTCGGGTTCAGCTCGATCAGCGGCGACAAGCCGTACTTCGACGACACCACGCTGGCCATCGGCGGGTACTACGTCCAGTCCATCAAGGCCGCGGACCCCGTGGATTTCCACTTCCTGGCGGGGCTGGGGTACGGATCGGACAACTCCGGCGGCATCACCAACAGCGACATCGCGATCCAGGGCGGCGTGGGCGTGGAGTACTTCCTGCCCGGGACCAAGTCCCTGAGCATCGAGGGTGACGTCGGGCTGGGCATCCACATCCTGGGCGCCAAGGCGAGCGGCGGCTCGGTCAGCGGCACGAAGATCGCGCTGGAGGACCTGACCGGCGGGGTCATCTACGTCCGCTACTACTTCGACAACTGACGGAGGCGAAACCCGTATGGCCCTGCCGGAATGGACCCGGAGCGAGTGGTTCAAGAACACGGTGACCGTGATCGTCACGGCCCTCATCGCGTTCGAGATGGCGCGCCTCGAGGTCGTCCGGCGGGCCCGGCGGGAGTTCAACGAGGGCGAGAAGTACTACGCCTGGTACCAGGACCCGGCGAAGAAGGCGCATGACCTGCTCGAGCTCAAGACCTCCGGCAAGATGTCGGAGAACGAGTACGAGCACCTGATGGAAGAGGACATGTACAAGGAAGCGGTCGTGTGGTGGCAGACGGTCGGCGACTTCTACTACCTGCCGCACAGCACGTGGGTGGACCAGGCGGAGGACCGCATCTGGTCCACCGGCCAGGGGCTGGAGGCGGAGGGCTGGAAGAAGGGGCTCAAGACCGGGCGGGACGACCTCGAGCACGCGCTGATGTCGTACAAGGCGATCCAGGACTCCTGGAAGCCGCTGCACGGCCGGGATCCCGGCCGCCACCTCGACGAGGCCGCGCGCAAGGTCGCGGAGCTGGAAGCCAAGGGCCTGCAGTGGCCCTGACGAGGACCTGATGGCCCTCAACCTGCTCGCGGCCGGCGCCTCGGCGGCCGTCCGCAAGGCCGCGGCCGACGCCCTGCTCCGGAAGCTCTTCCGGCCGATCCGGGGCGGGCTGGACCGCACCGAGCGGGTCCTGGCCGCCGCCGCCGAGGAGGGCGGCCACGTCATCCGGCCGATGGCGCGCCACCTGCTGCGCCGGCCCGGCAAGCGGATCCGGGCGGCCCTCGTCCTGTTTTCCGCCAGGGCGGGCCGCGGGGCGGACCCCGAGCAGGTTGCGACGCTGGCGGGCGCGGTCGAGATGCTCCACATGGCGAGCCTGGTCCACGACGACATCCTGGACGGGGCGCTCACGCGGCGGGGCCAGCCGAGCTTGCACGCCGAATGGGGCACCCACCGGTCGGTCCTGATGGGCGACTGGCTCTTCGCGACCACCTTCTGCCGGCTGGCCGGCGAGTTCCCGCTCCCCGTGACCCGCAGCCTGCTGGCCGCGTCCAAGGCCCTGTGCGACGGGGAGATCGAGGAGACCGCGCTGATCTTCGACGCCGCCGTCACCGAGGAGCGCTACCTCGACGTCATCGGGAAGAAGACCGCCGCGCTCATGGCCGGCGCGTGCGAGAGCGGCGCGCTGCTCTCCGGCGCGGGCGCGCGCCGGGCGAAGGCGCTGCGCGACTACGGGTACGCCTTCGGCATGGCCTTCCAGCTCATCGACGACGCGCTCAACTTCTCGGGCAACGAGCGCGAGGTCGGGAAGCCCGTGGGCAGCGACATCGTCGAGGGCAAGTTCACGCTGCCGGTGCTCTCGCTGCGCGACTCCCTGCGGGGCGCCGAACGGGGCCGGTTGATGGACCTCCTGAACCCCAAGTCGCTGGGGAACGGCGGGGCCCGGCAGGTGATCGACCTGGTCAAGGCCCACGGCGGGCTGGAGATCACCCTGGACCGGGCCGAGGTCTACCTCCGGAAGGCCCTGAAGGCGGTGGCGGACCTGCCCGCCCCCGCCCGCGAGCCCCTCACGGCGCTCGCGTCCTACGCCCTCGACCGCCGCACCTGATCGCCCGCCCCCCCTTCGCGCCTTGCCCGGTCAGGGTATTTGCGTCGCCTGACCCGCATCGGTACAATACCGCCCATGCCTGAAACGCTGACCGCGGAACAAGCCGACCGGCTGCTCGACGAGCAGACCAAACAGCAGGTCTGGACGGGGAAGTACACCGACCTGATGGGCATGGTCGAGGGCGTCACGAGCTGGGGCCGCCGCTCGTCCCTCTGGCCGCTCCAGTTCGGGCTGGCGTGCTGCGCCATCGAGATGATCTGCACCGCCGCCTCCCGGTTCGACATCGCGCGGTTCGGGTCGGAGCTCTTCCGGCCGTCGCCGCGCCAGGCGGACCTCATGATCGTCTCCGGCACCGTCACCAAGAAGATGGTGCCGATGATCGTCCGGCTGTACAACCAGATGCCGGAACCCAAGTACGTGCTCTCCATGGGGGCCTGCGCCAACGGCGGCGGCCCGTTCAAGGAGGGGTACAACGTGGTCTCCGGGATCGACGAGTTCCTCCCCGTGGACGTCTACGCCCGCGGCTGCCCGCCGACCCCGCAGGCCCTGCTGAACGCCTTCATCGAGCTGCAGAAGAAGATCGACCGCGAGTCGTACCTGGGCGCCTGGAAGCGCCGCCGCCGCCCCGAGGTGCCCGTGCCGGTGCTGGGCGCCGACCTCATCGACCAGCGGCAGTTGCCGGAGATCAAGGACGCGATGGCGAAGAAGGAGGACCAGCGGCTCAAGGCCCCCAAGGAGGCCCCCGCCTTCAAGCCCGCGCCCAAGCTCATCGAGGTCGGCGGGCTGGACGAGGCCGGGCCCGGGAAGTCGGTCGGCGCGAAGCTGGCCGCGCAGTTCCCGGGCAAGGTGCAGGCGCACGCGAAGAACGCCCTGGTGATCGACCGGTCGGTGTGGCTGGAGGCCGCGAAGGCGTTGAAGGCGGACCACGGCATGGACCTGCTGTCGAACGTCTCCAGCGCCGACTACGCCGATGCCTACGAGGTGGCCTACCACTTCTACAACACCGGCGCGCCCGGGGCGTCGCTGAGCGTGAAGGTGCGCGCCGACAAGGCGGCCCCCGAGGTCCCGTCGGTCTCGTCCGTGTGGGCCGGCGCGAACTTCCAGGAGCGCGAAGTGTACGACCTCATGGGCGTGCGGTTCGCGGGCCACCCGAACCTCAAGCGCATCCTGATGTGGGACGGGTTCGCCGGCCACCCGCTGCGCAAGGACTACCTGGAGCCGTACTACGAGGAGCCCCGGAAGATGTTCTCCAGCCGCTGGAAGGAGGGCCACCACCAGAGCGCCGAGGACCGCAACCGGTGGGGCCGCAACGTGGTCTATCCGGAGGGGTTCGACGCCGACCAGGTGAAGCTGGAGGAGGCGGACGCCAACGCCAACACGGACGCCGCCGGCCAGCGCCGGCTCCTGGTCAGCATGGGCCCCCAGCACCCCTCGACCCACGGGGTGTTCCAGATGAAGGTCCTGCTCGAGGGCGAGCGGGTCTGCGCGCTGGACCCCGTGTTCGGGTACCTGCACCGCAACCACGAGAAGATCGGCGAGCGCAATTCGTACATCATGAACTTCCCGTACACCGACCGGCTGGACTACCTGACGTCCATGGCCAACAACTTCTCCTACGCGGTCGCGGTGGAGCGGCTGTGCGGCATGAAGGTGCCCGAGCGGGCCGAGTACATCCGCGTGATCATGGCGGAGCTGACCCGGATCGTGAACCACTTCTGGGCCGCCAGCTTCCTGATCCAGGACCTGGGCGCCTTCGCCACCCCGATGATGTACGCGATCGAGGAGCGGGAGCTGATCCTGGACCTCTTCGAGCTGGTCTCCGGGTCGCGGATGATGTGCAACTACTTCCGGTTCTCGGGCGTCGCGGCCGACCTGCCGGACGAGTTCCTGCCCATCGCCAGGAAGCTGGTCCTGGAACGGCTGCCCCGCGCCATCGAGCAGTTCGACAACTACATCACCAAGAGCGAGATCGTGAAGGCCCGGTGCATGGGCGTCGGCGTGCTGCCGCGGGACATGGCGGTCAACTACAGCGCGTCGGGCCCGGTGCTGCGCGGGTCGGGCGTCGCGTACGACGTCCGGAAGGCCGAGCCGTACTCCATCTACGACCGGTTCCAGTTCGACGTGGTGACGTACCCGAACGGCGACATCTACGACCGGTACCGGGTGCGGATCGGGGAGATGTGGCAGTCGCTGCGCATCCTCGAGCAGGCCCTGAAGCAGATCCCGGAGTCGGGCCCCACGCTGGACAAGAACCAGTACCTCCTGCGGCCGCCCGAGGGCGACCTCTACAGCCGCACCGAGGCCCCCAAGGGGGAGCTGGGCTTCTACATCGTCTCCGACGGCAACGTCACGCCGTACCGGTACCACGTGCGCTCCCCGTCGTTCGTGAACCTCACGGCGCTGGAGGCGATGTGCAAGGGCCACATGGTGGCCGACGTCGTCGCGATCCTGGGGTCCATCGACATCGTGCTCGGGGAGGTGGACCGGTGACGGAGAACCTCAAGCCGCTGATGTTCGGCTGGTCCATCCTGAAGGGGATGGCCATCACGTTCGGGCACTTCACCAACACCTACGTCCAGAACATGAAGCGCCGGTTCAACCTCGCGCAGCGGGGCCCGCTCGGCCGCCGCGGGCCGACGGCGAACGGGAGCTTCACGGTCGAGTACCCCGAGGAGCGCGTGGTGGTGCCGGAGCGCTTCCGGGTCCTGCCCGTCCTGATCTACGACGAGCCCAACGGGGACATCCGGTGCACCTCCTGCGGGATCTGCGCCAAGGTCTGCCCGCCGCAGTGCATCTGGATCGTGCAGGCCAAGGGCGAGGACGGGAAAATCAAGAACAAGCCCGAGGACTTCTTCATCGAGACGAACGTCTGCATGAACTGCGGGCTGTGCACCGAGTTCTGCCCGTTCGACGCGATCAAGATGGACCACCGGTTCGAGCTGTCGTCGTACACGCGCAAGCCCAAGGAGACCCAGAACCTGCAGGACCTCCTGGTCTCGACCGAGTACTACGCCAAGACGCACCCGATCGCCTGGCAGGCGGAGCTGGACAAGAAGGCGAAGAAGAACGCGCCGAAGCCCTCCGCGCCCACCGCGATCGGGGCCGTCCCGCCGACGCCTCCGACCCCCCCGACGCCGCCCGCGTCGGTCTGAGGGTCCGTCCCGGTCAGGGACGCCGTTGCTGTTCGAGCCGCTCCCGCACTGAAGCCCATTCCGCCGCGATCACGCTGAAGTAGACCGAGTCGCGGACGCGGCCGGAGGCCGTGACCATGTGGCTGCGCAGCGTCCCCTCCTCCGTGGCGCCGATCCGTGCCAGCGCCTTCCGGGAGGCCGCGTTCAGCGCGTCGGTCTTGAACTCCACCCGCAGGCACCCGAGGACCTCGAAGGCGTGCCGCAGCAGGAGGAACTTCGCCTCGGTGTTGACCGCGGTCCGCTGGAACTCCTTCCCGAGCCAGGTCCACCCGATCTCGACCCGGCGGTTGGGGGCGGAGATCTCCATGAACCGGGTACTGCCCGCCACCCGGCCCGAGGCCCGGTGGACGATGGCGAAGGGGAGCGCCTCGCCGGCCGCCTGCCGGGCCAGCGCGGTCTCGATCCACTCGCGCATCGCGTCCCGCGTCGCCACCGGTTTGGGCATCCAGGTCCAGATGGCGGGGTCGAGGCCGATGGCGCAGAGCGGGTCGAGGTGGGCCGGGGTGAGCGGCTCAAGCTGGACGGTGGTGCCGGTGAGCGCGACGGGGGACGCGAACGGGGACGGCGGCGTCGGGACGACTAGCCCGCCTTCGAGAGGAGCTGGGTGGAGAAGTCGAGCAGCGCCCGCGCGGCCTCGAGGGCCTTGGCCCCCTGGATGCGCAGCCCCTGCACCCCGATGTACGACTGGGTGCGGGACTCCGGCAGGTCGCCGTCGTAGAGCAGCCGCAGCAGGTCGATCGTGGCGCGGGTGCTGTACGCCCGGTAGCCCTTGGCGGCCAGCAGCGCCTTGACCGCCAGGTGCATCGGGTGGAGGACCGCGACGGCCACGCTCGAGCTGTCGGCCGGCGGCTTGGCCTCGATCTCGGTCAGCTTCGCCCGGGCCTGCTCGAGCAGGGTCAGGGCCTCAAACCGGAACGACTCGTTGCGCTCCACGGTGGAGGCGATCCACGCGGGCAGCTCGGCGATCAGCCGGTTGGGAGAGGTCTTCGGGGAAGCCATTAGAATCCCAATAAATCTCGCAAATAAGCCGTTCCCTGTCAAGAAGGGCGGGGCCGCGATATCATGAACGAGGGCGGGCTGGCGAATCCTTCGCAGGAGGTCACGATGACACAACGGGTGCTGGCGGGTTGGTGCGCGGTGGGCATGAGCCTGGGTCTCTCGGCCCAGGCGCTGGCGGCCGATGCGGCGGTGGCGGATGCGGCGGCCCCGGCGGCGGCCCCCCGGGTGGTCCGGAAGAAGGCCGTCCCGGTCAAGGTGAGCACGACACAGCTCTTCACCACCCTGGGCACCCTCGAATCCAAGATCGACATGATCCAGAAGTCCCTCCTGACCATGCCCAAGCAGGCCGCGGCGCCCACCGTCCAGATGCCCGGCCCAGGCGAGGGCATGGAAGCCAAGGCGATGATGCAGGCCTTCTACAACTACGGGTCCTACATGAAGGAGGCCGCGAACAAGCGGACGGCGGCCTCGGTGATCTGGGATATCACGGTCGTGGGCGGCACGGCGCTGGCCATCCAGGGCTGGGAAGCCTCCCGGGACCACTGGCAGCCGACCCCGAACAACTACGGGAACTACCGGCACGTGCCCCTGACCTTCCGGTACGCGACCCCGTACTACACCAACCTCACGGTGGGGGTTTCCACGGTCATCATCGGCATGATGGTCTCCGAGTTCATCAACTGGAGCGCCATCGGGTCGGAAAAGCAGGCGGCCGCCGCGCTGATGCGCCCGCTGGAGTCCCAGCCGCAGTCCACCGCACCCTGAGCCGGGCGCCGTGGAACCCGGACGGGGCCGTCCGGGTTATACTTGGTGAACCCTGACCGCGAGGAGGACAGCGATGAGCACCCTGGTTGAGACCGGCACCCCGATGGTGACCCTGACCGACAACGCCGTGGCAAAGCTCAAGGCGTTCATCGCGGCGGATCCCTCGCTGGAAGGCAAGGCGTTGCGCATGTACATCCAGGAAGGCGGCTGCTCCGGGATGGAGTACGGGTTCGGGTTCGACGACCGGAAGGACACCGACCTCGTCTCCGCCACCGGCGGGCTCGAGGTCGTGATGGACGCAGACAGCGCCAAGGTCCTCAAGGGCAGCGTCGTGGACTACGTGGAGTCCATCGAGGGCGAGGGTTTCTCGGTCTCCAACCCGAACGCCACCAAGTCCTGCGGGTGTGGCCACTCTTTCCATGCCTGACCTCCTGACGGTGACCCCGAAGGCGGCGGCCAAGGTCACCCAGATGCTGGAAAAGCAGGGGAAGGCCGGCGGCGCGCTGCGCGTCAAGGTGATCGGTGGCGGCTGCTCCGGGCTCCAGTACAAGCTGGACCTCGAGCCCGCGGCGGCCGCGGACGACACGGTCGTGGAATCGGCCGGCGTCCGGGTGCTGGTGGATCCCTCCAGTGCCCTCTACATCCTGAACTCGCAGGTGGACTACGTGGAGTCGTTCAAGTTCTCCGGGTTCAAGATCAACAACCCGAACGCGGTCGCGGAGTGCTCCTGCGGCCAATCCTTCACGGTGTGATGATGCACCCAACGTTGAATCGGGAACGGAGCCGAGCGGAAGCGAGGCGACCGCGGAGCCCCAAGCTGTGCTTGGGGCGTAGCGGCCTTCACCGGCGGTAACAATGCCAGAAATATTGGACCTCAACGACATCGCGGCGGGCAAGATCGATGTGGCGGGGTTCAAGACCAAGCTCGAGGCATTCGACTTGGCGAAGTACGCCGGCAAGCACGTGCAGATCAAGGGCTGCGCGCCGACCTGGGCGCACCTGATGGTCGCCTCCCGGCTGCACGGCAAGGCGGAGGCGCTCGATTTCCTGATTGACGACGGCAAGGGCGGGATCACGGTCGAGATCTTCAAGTCCTGATCCGGAGGTCGGCGCCGGCGCCGGACTTCCGTTAAAATACCCGCACCTTGAGTACCGTCTCGACTCCGCCGGCGCCGCTGCACCCGATTCCCTCCAGCATCCTCGACGAGCTGCGGGCGATCGTCGGCGCCGAGAACGTCCAGACCTCGCTCGAATCCCGGATGGTCTTCGAGTGCGACGCCTACGCCATCGCGAAGGGGCGCGCGGACTGCGTGGTCATCTTCACCGCCTCCTCCCAGGTGGCCCCGGTGGTGCGGATCCTGGCGCGCGAGCGCATCCCCTTCCTGCCGCGCGGCGCGGGCACCGGGCTGGCCGGGGGCGTCTTCGTGGCCCAGGGCGGCGTCCTCCTGGTCTGTTCCCGCCTCAAGGGCATCCTGGAGATCAACGCGCGCGAGGGGTACGCCGTCGTGGAGCCGGGCGTGGTGAACCTCCACCTCACGCGCGCCGCCGAGCCGACGGGGTACTGCTACGCGCCGGACCCCTCGAGCCAGAGCGCGTGCACGATCGGCGGGAACGTGGGCAACAACTCGGGCGGGCCGCACACCCTCAAGCTGGGGGTCACCACCAACCACGTGCTGGGCGTCGAGATGGTGCTGCCGGACGGCGAGGTGCTGCAGGCGGGGGGGCCGTGCGAGGACGCCCCCGGGCTGGACCTGCGCGGTGTGCTGGTGGGCTCCGAAGGGACGCTGGGGATCGTCACGAAAATCTGGGTGCGGCTGACCCGGATCCCGCCGGCCTGGAAGACCCTGCTCGTGGCCTTCCCCACGTTCGAGGCGGCGATGCGCGGCGTCTCCACCATCATCGGCGCGGGCATCATTCCCGCGGCGCTCGAGCTGATGGACCACCTCATCATCACGGCCGTCGAGGAGGCCTTCCACCTCGGCCTGCCGCTGGACGCCGGCGCGGTCCTGCTGATCGAGCTGGACGGCGCGGTCGCGGGGCTGGACGAGGCGGCCGAGCGGGTCGCGGGGCTCGGCCGGCAGGAGGGCGCCACCGAGGTGCGGTCCGCGAAGACCGCGGCCGAACGCGCGGGGCTGTGGGCCGGCCGCAAGAAGGCGGCGGCGGCGGTGGGCCGCCTGTCGCCCAGCTACATCACCCAGGACGTGGTGGTGCCGCGCAGCCGGCTGCCGGAGATGGCGCGGACGATCCAGGCCCTCGAGCAGGAGCACGGCCTCCGGATCGCCAACCTCCTGCACGCCGGCGACGGCAACCTGCATCCGCTGATCCTGTTCGACGAGCGCGATCCGGCGCAATTCCACGCAATGGAACTGGTGTCGCACGCCATCGTCCGCAAGGTGATCGAGCTGGGCGGCAGCGTGACCGGGGAGCACGGCATCGGCATCGAGAAGGTCGGGTTCATGAAGGACCAGTTCGGGCCCGACGACCTGGAAGTCATGCTCGGCGTGAAACGCCTGTTCGATCCTGACGGATTGAGCAACCCGTGCAAGCTGCTGCCGCACGGCGGCACGTGCATCGAGGTCATGCCGCGCAAGCAGGGGGGCGCCTGATGGCCGTCCTGCCCGCCCGCGTCCGGGCCACCGCCACGGTCTCGCCGGCCACCGGCGAGGCGG
>CAYNUZ010000059.1:0-11247 GCA_964400385.1 uncultured bacterium
ATCAGGGAAGGGGGGGCAGAAGGGGGGACATATATGATATTATGATATTCTCGCCACCGAGAATATCATAATATCATATATGTCCCCCCCTTCCTGGGGCCTACCGGGGGTCGGTGCGGAAGGGGACGGCGGGGAGGCCGGCGCCGTTGACGAGGTTGCACACCGGGTTGGCGGCCCAGGCGTACCGCACCGCCACCGGCGCCGGGACGCCCGCGGCGGAGACCAGGACCGCCTCCCCGTCGAGCTTCGCCTCGGCCCACGTGAACCGGCCGTCGGCTCCCGCCACCGCGAATCCCTTCACCGGGCGGCCGTCGGGGGTTTTGGGGCCCGTGGCGTGGTCGAACTCCAGCCGCGCCGTCCCGCCCATGACCGCCATGGACCGGAAGCCCGGCCCGGACCACTCGCCCGGCCGGCCGTACGCGCCGTGCAGCGCGGCCAGCGCCAGCCGCCGGCCGACCTCCTGCTTGTTCTTGGGGTGGATGTCCTTCGCCTCGCCGATGTCGATCGCCACGGCCAGCCCGGCCCCCGGCACGGTCGCGGCCGTGTGCGCCTGCGCCTCGCGCAGCTCCGCCCACGCGTCCTCGCCCGGCGCGGCCGGGGGGTCGGTGAAATTGGCGAGCTGGACGATCTCGAACGGGAACTCGCCCGACCGGAACCGCGCGCGCCAGTCCTCGATCAGGGTGGGGAGCAGGCGGGCGTACTGCTCCGCGCGGCCGACGTTCGACTCCCCCTGGTACCAGATGGCGCCCCTGATCCCGAACGGCACGAGCGGCTCGATCATGCCGTTGGACAGGACCGTCACGCGGTTCGGGTTCTCGTTCATCGGCTGCGGCATCGGGTGCTTGTGCAGGTCCGCCGTGGCCCGGTACTTCCACGGCCCCGTGACCGCGATCCGCTCCACCGGTCCGGCATTCGCGGGGGCGATCCACATGTCCTCGGCGGGGCCGTAGAGGCCGCCGGCCCCCCCGGTATCCAGCACGCGCACCGCGACCACGTTGTGGTTCGCCTGCACCAGCCGGCCGGGGATGGTATAGACCCGGTCGAGGTCCCACCGGTCCGTCGCGCCCACCCGGGTGCCGTTCACGAACGTGACGTCCCGGTCGTCCACCTTGCCCAGGTGGAGCGTCAGGTCGTGCCCCGCCCAGGCCGGCGGCACGATGATGGTGCGGCGGAACCAGACCACCCCGTCGAAATCCGGGAGGCCCGCCTCCTCCCATTTCGTCGGCAGGGTCATCACCGGCCAGTCGGCGTCGTCGTGCAGCGGGGACTCCCAGCCGGGCGAGGACGCGGTGCCGGGATCGTTCGCCTTCCACCACGCGGCCACCGCCTGGTCGAATGCCGCCGCGCCCTTCGCCCACGTCGCGACGTCCCGGTCCAGGTCGGCGAGGGGCTTCGCGAATTCCGGCAGCCGGGTGAGCGACTCCCGGCTCACCCAGGCCTCGGCGATCGTGCCGCCCCACGAGGTGTGGATGAGCCCGACCGGGACCTTCAGTTCGCGGTGCAGCGCGCGGCCGAAGAAGTACGCCACCGCGGAGAACCCGCCCCACCCGCCGGTGGACACGGTCGCGGGGGTGCACCGCTCCCACTGGGTGTCCGGCACCGGCACGGGGCGGAACTCGATGCGCGCCGGCACCGTGCACAGCCGCACCTCCGGCAGGTCGGCCGCGGCGATCTCTTCCTGCGCGTTGCGCGCCTCGCCGATGCCCATGCTCATGTTGCTCTGGCCCGAGCAGATCCACACGTCCCCGATGAGGACGTCGGACAGGGTGACCGATTGCGGCCCGGCGACGGTGAGGGTGGTCGGGCCGCCCGCCGGGAACGGGCCGATGGTGACCTCCCAGCGGCCGTCGCGGCCGGCCCGGCCGGTGGCGGTGCGGCCGAGCATCGTGACCCGCACCCGGGCGTCGGGCCGCGTCCAGCCCCACACCGGGACCTCCCGGTCCCGCTGCAGGACCATGTGGTCCGCAAAGAGGGGGTGCAGGAAGGGCAGCGGGGCGGCGGGCGCCGCCGCCTCCGAGACGCCGAGCAGGAGGGCCGTGAGCCCGCCCGCCACCACGAACACCGCGACATCCGGGAACCACCAGCGCACCATGGGTTTCCCCATCATATCCCTAAGACGGGATCCATCATCGCCCGGCTGTACGGGCGCTGGCGGGCGCCCGCAGACGAAGCGGCCCGCCTGCGCTATCCTTATTCACCCATGATCGCGATCCGCAATATCCATCTTGCCTACGGCGAGCAGGTCCTGTACGACAATGCCTCGCTCCAGATCAACGAGGGCGACCGGTTCGCGCTGGTCGGCCCCAACGGCGCCGGCAAGTCGTCGCTGTTCCGGATCCTGCTCGGGGAGAACGAGCCGGACAAGGGCGTGGTCCAGATCAAGCGCGGCCTCTCGATCGGGTACCTCGCCCAGGAAACGGCCCCGGCCACCGACCGCACCGTCCTCGACGAGTGCCTCTCGCTCTGGGAGCACCCGGACGGCCGGCTGACGGCCAAGGCCAAGTCGGTCCTGATGGGGCTGGCGTTCAAGGTCAGCGACTTCGACCGGCCCGTGAGCGCCCTCTCCGGCGGGTGGGCCATGCGGGTGGCGATGGCGCGGCTGCTGGTGCAGGAGCCGGACCTGCTGCTCCTCGACGAGCCCACGAACCACCTCGACCTCGAGTCGCTGCTCTGGTTCCAGGACTACCTGATCGGGTATCCCGGCACCATCGTCCTCATCTCGCACGACCGGGCGTTCATCAACGCGATCTGCCACTCGATCGTCAGCGTCCAGGAACGCGGCCTGCGGGTGTACCCGGGCGACTACGAGAGCTTCGTCGCCCTGCGCGCCGGCGAGCTGGTCCGCATCGAGGCGGCGTACCAGCAGCAGCAGGCCGAGATCGCCGAGATGGAGGACTTCGTGGCCCGCAACCGGGCGCGGGCCTCCACGGCCAGCCGGGCGCAGAACATGCTCAAGCGCCTCGAACGGCTCGAGCGCATCGAGCTGCCCGAGACCGCGCGCAAGCTGACGATCAAGCTCCCCCAGCCGCCCCGCAGCGGCAAGGACGTCCTGACCCTGCGCAACCTCGACAAGTCGTACGGGGACATTCCGGTGTACCGCGGGCTCAACTTCGCGATGCAGCGCGGCATGAAGGCGGCGTTCGTGGGGCCCAACGGCGCGGGCAAGTCCACGCTGCTCAAGGTCCTCGCGGGCGTGCTCCCGTTCGAGGGCGGCGAGCGGGTGGTGGGCCACAACGTCGCCGTGGGGTACCATTCCCAGCACCGGCTCGAGACGATGGACCCGCGCCGCACGGTCTACGAGGAGGCCCAGGGCGCGGCGCCGGACCTCTCCGAACAGTCCGTGCGGACGGTCCTCGGGTCGTTCCTCTTTCCCGGCGACAGCGTCTACAAGAAGGTGCAGGTGCTGAGCGGCGGGGAGAAGAGCCGCCTCTCCCTCGTCAAGATCCTGCTCCAGCCGCCCAACGTCCTGTTCCTGGACGAGCCAACCACCCACCTCGACATCACCGCCGTCGAGGCGCTGATCACCGCCCTCAAGTCGTACGAGGGGACGCTGGCCTTCATCTCCCACGACCTGTACTTCATCAACGCCCTGGCCGAGCACGTGGTGCACGTGGACGGGGGGAAGGTCACCGTGTACCCGGGCAATTACGAGCTCTTCGCCTGGCGGCGGAAGCAGGCCGGAACGCCCGCCGCCCGCTAGCCCCCGGCACGGGCTATAATTCCTTCGGTACCATGAGCGACGCCATCAAGGCCTCCCGCATCCTGATCGTGGACGACGACCCCTCGGTCGGCGCGATGGTCGTGGAGATGCTCAAGCCCCTCGGATGCACGACCGAGCTCGCCACGACCGGCTCCCAGGCGCTGCTGCGGATCGTGCAGGCCCAGTGGGACTTGCTGGTGACCGACATCGGCCTGCCCGGCGCGGACGGGTTCGAGATCCTCGCCGCCGCCCGCAAGCTCTACCCGCCGGAACAGCTCCCCGTGATCCTGATGACCGGCGGCGGCGACAAGGCCGCCCGGGTGAAGGGACTCGAGCTCGGCGCCAACGAGTTCCTCCAGAAGCCGCTGGAACGGGCCGAGCTGGTGGCGCGCGTCCGGACGCTGCTCTCGATGCGCTGGGCGCACGACGAGCTCGAGAAGCGGGTCGGCCAGCTCGAGGACCTCACCCAGCTCAACGAGCTGCTGGTGCAGACGCTGGCCCACGACATGCGCGCTCCCCTCTCCACGGCCAAGGGCTTCCTGGAGATCGGGCTGGGCCAGCTTCCCGGCGAGGGCAGCACGGCGCGCGACCACCTGATCGAGACCTTGTTCTCGATCGTCGGCGCGATCGACATGACCGAGGACGTGGACGACATTTCCCGGCTGGAGGCCGCCCAGCTCACCCCCCGGCTGGAGCCCGTCAACGTCGAGGACGCCGCCGCGGCGCTCATCAAGCTCTACGACGACATCACCACGACCCGGGAGATCACCATCACGGTCCGGTCCGAGGGGGACGCGGTCGAGGCGCTGGCGGACCGCAAGCTGCTCGCGCGCATCATGCGCAACCTGCTCACCTTCGCGCTGGCGCACACGCCCAACAAGGGGAAGGTGGACATCTACATCCGGCCCGCCGAGCAGCCGGGCATCCTCTCCGTCGTCTACCAGTACGAGGCGGAACATATCCCCGAGCTGGCCCGCGCCAAGCTCTTCGACAGCCTGACCCAGATGAGCCTGCGCCGCAACGGGCACCTCAAGAACGCGGGACTGGGGCTCACCTTCTCCCGGCTGGCGCTGGGGGCCATGAACGGCACGATCTCCGTCGAATCCGACCAGGTGGACGGCACCCGGTTCATCTTCACGCTCCCCCGGCCCGGAGCTTCCGCAGGAAAGAAGTAGCCGACGCGGGGCGGAGTTTCGGGAGTATTATTCCCGGATCGCGCCGACGTTGAGCTTGAGCTGGCCGCGCTTCTCGATCTTGGCCACCCGGCCGTCGCGGATCCAGAAGATCCGGTCCGAGACGTCCAGCATCTTGAGGTCGTGCGTGGCGGAGATGATCGTGACGCCGTGCTTCTTGTTGAGCGACCGCAGCAGGGCGATGATCTCCCGGCCGGTCTTGAGGTCGAGGTTGCCGGTGGGCTCGTCCGCCAGCACGATGGCCGGGTCGTTGGCCAGCGACCGGGCGATGGCCACCCGCTGCTGCTGCCCGCCCGAGAGCTCGGTGGGCTTGTGGTGCAGCCGCTCGCCCAGCCCCACGGATTTCAGGACCTTCGCGCCCTTCGGCAGGTAGTCGTCGGGGGTCAGGCCCGCGAAGATCATGGGCAGCGTCACGTTTTCCAGCGCGCTCATGACCGGGATGAGGTTGAAGGTCTGGAAGATGTACCCGATCTTGCGGCACCGCAGCCACGCCAGCTCGAACGGGTCGAGCTGCGCGATGTCCACCTCGTCAATGAACACCTTGCCGCCCGTGGGCTGGTCCAGCCCGCCGATCATGTTGAACAGCGTGGACTTGCCCGAGCCCGAGGGGCCCATGATCGAGATGTACTCGCCGCGCTTGATCTCCAGGCTCACGCCGCGCAGCGCGCTCACCGTCTGGGTCCCCAGGTGGTACTCCCGCTTCACGTCCCGGCAGACCACCGTGTACTCGCTGCGGCCCTTGCCGTGCCGCGGCAGCGCCCGGCGCTCCGCCGTCCCGGCCTTCACCGCTCCCTTCCTTGCCATATCACCTCACCCCCCTTGTTCGTGGAATCACACTTCCGTCCGCATCGCCTCGGCCGGCGCCATCTGCGCCGCCCGCAGCGCGGGATAGAGGGCGCCGACGATCGTCAGCGCCATCCCCACCCCGATCCCGACCAGGAAATTCACGCCCAGGTCCCGCCACGGCAGCCCCACGTCCGCCAGCTCCTTGGCGCGCAGCAGCCACGGCCCGGTGGCCAGCAGGGTCCCCACCAGCGACCCCGCGAACGACCCGATCAGCCCCAGGGCCACCGACTCCAGCAGGAACAGCTCCACGACGAACCGGTTCAGCGCTCCCAGGCACTTCATCGTGCCGATCTCCCGGTACCGCTCCGCCACCGTCATGTGGAGCGTGTTGGTGATCCCCACCGCCGCGACGATCATCGAGACGATGGCCACCCACACCCGCTGGTCGCGGCCGGTCTGCTGGAGCGCCTCGCCCACCACCAGCTTCGCCGCCACCGGCTCGACCGAGAGCATGTAGACGAGGAAGCCGATGGCAAGCAGGATCACCGCCGAGGTCACCAGCGACCGCCAGAACCGGATCCGCAGGCTGCGGATGCTGATCTCGACCGCGCGGCGCAACGGCAGGTTGACCTGCCGGGTCGCGCGGGCCTCCGGCCCAGGGGCGGCGACGGGGCGGGGAGCGGGCCGGCGGCGGGCCATCAGAAGGGCTTCGTGACGGTCGAGCCCGTCACCATGGTGATCCCCACCGCCAGCATGCCGATCAGCCCCACGCCCGCCGCGAACCCGGCGCCCAGCACGGGCGCGTACCGGAACCACTTCTCCTCGCCGAACTTCTTCGCGAAGTAGAACCGGCCCAGCACCGCGCCGATGATGAGCAGCAGCGACCCGTTGGGCATCGCCCCGATGCCGCCCATGGCGCCATAGAAGAGGAAGACCGGCCACTGGAGCGCGGTCACCAGCGCGTACAGGCCGATGCCGCCGACCGTCCCCGCCACGATGAACTTGAGCTTCAGCGCCTCCAGCAACCACGACCGGCCCTCGGACGTGGCGGTCATGAACAGGCTGGAGGTGATGGCGTTGAACGGCCAGAGCTTGTTGATCCACGGGAAGCTGTACGACGGGATGGCCGTCAGGTGCCACATGAAGGCCCAGAAGACGAAGCTGAAGATCACGCTGATGGGGAACATCAGCAGCTCGGCCTTGATGATCGAGGTGAACTTGGTCTTCGTCAGCTCGAGCTGCTTGAAGAGCTGCGGCACCCCGCCGTAGTCGTTGAGCGGGATCGGGGCGAACCAGATGTCCACGCCCTTGTACCCGCTCAGCATGAACGACCCCTCCCGGATGAACGGGAAGCCCACGCCGTTGCCGGTCAGCCCGATCATCCGGGCCGAGATGTACGAGGTGAGCGGGGTATAGATGAACCCGTAGAAGATGAGCAGGGCGTACGGGAATTTCGGCACCAGCACGTGGCAGACGTGGATGAACCCCAGCGTCGAAACCAGGAACATCGTGATGGCCACCCACACCGGGAAGTCCCCGCGCCCCTTGGGCGGCGTCCACGAGCCGCGCGACCCGGCCGACCCCTGGAGCGACGAGGATCCTTCGCGGCCCATGATGATGTCCCGCTCCGTCGGCGGGAGCTTGCCCCCGGCGGACTTCTTCCGGCTCCCCCCCACCAGCTTCGCCAGGTGCCAGAGCCCGATCAGGGCCACCGCCAGCGCCGCGCCCGCCCCGAAGCTGATCCAGAAATCGAACCCGGTGGCGAGCTGGGTCGAGATGATCCCCATCCCCTTCTTCCACGTCGGGAACATGCCGATCTTCTGGAGCACCGGGTTCCCGATGATCGAGGTCAGGACCGTCATCCCGAACTGGCCGACCACGGCCCAGAACGGGAGGACCATGCCCCACAGCACCGTGCCCAGGTCGAACGAGATGTTGAGCAGCGCGCTGGGCAGGACGTTCTCGCCGGTGACCGTGAAGTCCATCCACGGGATCGGGAACAGGGAGATCGGGGCGGCGAAGATGAGCGAGGTCACCGCGGGCAGCCCGATGTAGATCACGCCGAACCCCAGCCCGACCATGGACCCCACCGAGAAGACCCGCCAGCGCCAGGAATCCTTCTTGTCCGGCGACTCCGCCAGCGCCGTGGATCCCTCGGCCGCCACCGCCGAGAGCGGGAAGGGCAGCCGCTCCACGTCGGACGTGAGCCGGAAGAGCGCGTACCCCAGCCCGAACCAGTTGAGCCGGATCAGGACCTGCCCGATCAGCACGACCGCGATGGCCGGCAGCCAGTCCTTGTGCCACAGCGCCCGGTCCAGGATGCCCGGCGACGAGGCGGCGGGCGCCGCCCACAGCGGCATCCCCTGCGCCACACCGAAGGCCGCGGCCTCGCGCGACTGGCGCAGGTACTGGTTCCAGATCAGCCCCGCGAACGTGCCGCCGCCGGCCAGCCCCGCGGCCACGTAGTAGAGGACGTAGACCTCCTGCTTCTTGAGCGAGCTGATGGACCGGCGGGCCAGCTCGGCGAAGAGGATGATCGTGACCCATTCGGCCGCCGGCCCCAGCCCCTGCCCGGCGAACATCGAGATGTAGATCGAGGCGGGCATCATCACGATGCCGACGAAGAACGCCCCGACGACGGTCTTCCAGTTGAAGCCGTCCACGAATTCCCCCTGGAGGTCAGGTCGCGGCATGGGTGGCCTCCCGGCCCTCGAGCTGGCGGGCCGTCTTGAAGTACCGGATCCGCGCCGGCTCGCCCAGCGACCGCCAGATCAGGAACTGCTTGCGCACGCCCTTGAGGAACCGCGCGTTCACCCGGCGCCACGAGGCCTGGTCGCCGGAGAGCCGGGTGATCTCGAGGCCGGCGGACGAGGCGTCCCCGATCCCCTCCCGGGTGGTGAAGGCGAGGTCCTGGCTCACCCCGAAATCATACGGGGCCAGCCAGACCCGCGCGTGGAGCGTCCAGGACTGGCGGTTCGCCACGAGCCGGATCGCCCCCGCGCTGAACTCCCCGGCCGACGCCTCGGCGTGGGCGTCGAAGAACTCCGCCAGGAAGGCGCAGACCGCCTGTGCGTCGCGGGCGTTGAACGAGAACGGCAGCTCCAGCCGCACCCGGTCGCCCACCAGCGGCGGCAGGACGAACCCGGTGACCTGGGAGGGCTGGGCCAGCTTGCGGGCCAGCAGCGCCGGGTAGATCGTGGAGGCCAGCACGACCACCATCACGATCACGACCGCCATGATGGCCGAGTCCGACGAGTAGTTCACGTTGAGGCCCGGCAGGACCCGGCCGGAGACGATCAGGTGCGAGAACCCCTGCCCCAGCAGGTACCCGATCACCGCCCCGATGATCGCGTAGACGCACGCCTCGGCGATGAACAGGATCGCGACGTGGTTGGGCGAGAGCCCGACCGACGAGTACACCGCGATCTCGCGGGTGCGCTCCTGCACCGCGCCGAGCATCGTGCTGAAGACGATGAACGCGGCGATCAGGACCGGCACGAAGAGGTACCCCATGCCCTCCGACGCCGTGTCCCCGATGGCGCTGTACGCGTAGGTCTTCGCGTTCAGCCCGACGTAGACCAGCAGCCCCAGCCGCGAGAGCAGGCGCGTGATCGCGTCCTGGAGGTGGCCGGGATTGCGGATCGGCACCGCGATGGACGAGAGTTTTCCGCCCAGCCGCATCAGGTCGTCGTTGGGCATCAGGATGAGCTGGCCCGCGTCGTGATGGTCGTACTTCTGCGGGAGCTGCCCCTCCGGCTGGAGCGAGGTGATGTTGGCCGACTGCCGCCGCTTCTCTGTGGCCTCGAAATTGACGGGCGTGAGCTGCTCGTCGTCGAGGTCGCGGACCGCCATGATCCGTTTGGGCTCGAACAGCCCGATCACCGTCATCGGCACCCCGAACACCACGACCTTCGCGCTCCCCACGTCCCCGGCCCCGATGGACATCGTGGCCGCGAACTGCGCGGGCAGCAGGCACACCCGGGTGTCGCCCGGCCGGAAGAACCGCCCCGCCACCACCGCCCGGTCCAGCCCGGTCACGTCCGCCTCCGCGGGCGAGAGCCCCAGCGCCGCGACCGCCGTGGCCCGGTGCGCGTCGCCGTATGCGATCTCGACCGCGTTCTGCCGGTCCGACGCATAGGAGACGTACCACGACCGCGGAACCGGCTTGGCCACCCCGGCCAGCTCGGTCTCGAGGTGCCGCAGCGCCGGCTCGCCCAGCGCGGCCCAGTTGGTGGCGCGGAAGAGCATCCCCTCGTAGGCCGCGGGCTTGCCGATCGAGAACTTCTTCTGCTTGACCGCCTGGATCACCGAGGTCAGCGAGAGCACCGCGAAGGTGAGCGCCACCAGGGTCATGCACGTGAGGGTGGTGCGCAGCGCGCGCTTGCGCATGTTCGAGACGCCCAGGGCGAACGCGGCCAGCGCCACGCTGGAGGTCGAGACGTCGGCCTGGTGGACGCCCTGCATGGATTCGCGCTCCTCGCGCAGGAAGTTGAAGAACCGGGCGCCGATCATCCCCGAGACGACCACGGAGAGGACGATGATGACGAACGCCAGCAGGATCATGACCGGGGTCAGCGCGATCTGGAAGGCCGGGTGGACCGCCCGCAGGATCCCGAACATGGCCAGGAAGATGCCCAGCGCCCCGCCCACCTGGTGGGTCACGTTCGGGAAGCCGAAGAACAGCCGCTCGGCGAGGATCGAGAACGGGATCAGCAGCGCGAGGAAGAGCATGGCGCTCTTGACGACGTCCGCCGCCGTCCGTTCCACCTCGGGATAGACGCGCGCGGCGAGCCCCCAGGCCGCGTGCGCCTCCGCGGTCGCCGCCCGGTAGTCCAGGCGCGCCAGCGCGGCGCGGGCCGCGTCCAGCCGGGCCAGCGCCTCCGCGTGCAGCCCCTCGAGGAAGTGGTTCACCACCCCGTGGTGCTTCAGCTTCGCCAGCCGGTCGCCGTTCAGCGCGGCCATGTCCTGCGCCATGTGGAGCGCGGTGAAGGTGATGCGGTCGGCCTCGTCCACCGCGTACCCGTCGCCCTCCGGCTTGTCCGGGAGCGCGTGCACCAGCGCGCCGCGCTTGCCCAGGAGGTTCACGGTGAACGTCGCCTTGAGCCGCGACCCCGCCGGGGCGTAGGTCATCGCCAGCGGCTCGACGTACGAGACGTACCAGTTGGGCTCGGGGATGGACTGGCCGTACACCGACGGCTCGGAGTCGGTCCGGGCGTCGAGCGTGGCCATCCGGTAGAAGGGGCTGTACCGCAGCGGATCCACCAGGTCGAACATGAGCAGCGACCGGCACGGGAAGGTGACCAGCATGAGGCTCTTCTCGGCCTCGTTCATGTCGGTCTCCAGCGCGTACTGCTGCGACCCCTGCGGCCCGCGGTCCGGCGCGTACCGGATGCTCCCGTCCATGGGATCCAGCTCGTACGCCTCGCAGATCGCGTGGGCCTTCCAGCCGGAGGCCAGCCAGCTCGAGTTGGGCAGCCCGTGGATCTCGAAGGACGCCCCGGGCGCCTCCGCGGGGCCGGCGCCGGACGCCACGACGCCCACCGCGCCGCCGAGGTACGCGCCCAGGGC
>CAYNUZ010000060.1:0-11234 GCA_964400385.1 uncultured bacterium
CAGAAACACTACAGGTAGTGAAAACACCGCCATTGGCATGAATGCCCTTGCCACTAACACGACCGGCGGCGCCAACACCGCCACTGGCGTCGACGCCCTCTTTTCCAACACCACTGGCGGCTCCAATACCGCTACTGGCTTCGAGGCGCTCCTTGCCAATACTACCGGCTCTTCTAACACCGCTACTGGGTTCGCAACCCTCAATACCAAAACCCCTGGCCTCGCTAAAACCGCCCCCGGCCGCCTAGCCCCGCTCCCACGTTCCCCATGTCCTGTGCCGCCCCCGGGGCGGAGCGCGGGACCGTTTCCGAAGGCTTCATGCATTCCCAGGAGGAGTCATCATGCTGCAACGATTTGGACGGCAGGCGGCGCTGGCGGCCGCGGCGCTCGCCGCGCCGGGGCTGCTGCGCGCGGAAGCCCGATCCCTGATCTCGAACCTGGCCAACCCCGCGATCGGGGTCAATGCCCTGTTCCGGACGGAGTATGTCCCCCGGCTGGACCGGCCCTACGGGGTCGCGTTCGAGGAGGCGGAGGTCTCGCTGCTCTCCGTGGTGGATCCGTACTGGACGCTGGCGGCCAACCTGGTGTTCACGCCCGGTGGCGCGGATCCCGAGGAGGTGTACGCCACGAGCGCGGCGGTTCCGGGCATCGGGCTGAAGGTCGGCAAGTTCAGGGGGACCTTCGGCCGGCAGGGGACCCTGCACACCCACGCCTTCCCGTTCGTGGAGCCCCCGATCGTCATGGGGAACGTCATCGGGAGCGAGGGGTTCAAGGATGCCGGGCTCGAGGCCGCGTGGCTGACCCCGCTGCCGTGGTACTGCGAGTTGACCGCGGGGGCGTTCGGGGCGGCGCCGGTGGATGCCGACCATCCCCTCGACCTCGGTTCGGCGGCCCACGGGAATCTTCCCGCGCTGGGTCACCTCCGCAACCTCTTCGACGTGACCGACGACACCACGCTCGAGACGGGCGGCTCGGCGCTCACCGGGATGGGAGCCGACGGCCTGCACCACACCGCGTTCGGGGCGGACCTCACCCTCAAGAACGTGCCTCCGCGCCAGTCCAACCAGCGGGGCTGGATCGCCACGGCCGAATACCTGCGCCGGGAATCCTCCGGCGGCGGCCGGACCCGTCGCGACGCCGATGGGTGGTACGGATCGGCGCAGCTCCGGTGGTCCCAGGCCTGGTGGACCGGCGTGCGCGTGGAGGAGGCCGTGCACAGCGCCAACGACGTGCTGGACCAGTGGCTGGCGGGAACCGGGCGGATCCGCAAGGCGTCCGCGAACGTCGCCTGGGTGGCCTCGGAGTTCTCCGTCATCCGGGCCGAGTATTCCGCCGCGAAGATCATGCCGGACAGCGGGGCGCCGTCGGTTCTGGACCACCGGGCGATCGTCCAGGCGAACTTCACCATCGGCTTCCATCCGCCCCATGCGTATTGAACCGCCAATGTCCCTTCATTCCGTGCGTTGGCACACCAAGGAGGCCCTGATGAACACCTGGCTGCGTCCGCTCCTGCTTGCCGTGCTCCTGGCCGGGCCGGCCCGGGCCGACCTCAAGGTGGCCACGTCCCTTGAGGATCTCGCGTCCGTCGCCCAGTTCGTGGGCGGAACCCACGTCACAGCGGTCAGCCTCTGCAAGGGGTACCAGGACCCGCATTTCGTTCCGGCCAAGCCGAGCCTGATGCGCCTGCTCCGTAACGCCGACGTGTTCGTGTCAGTCGGGCTGGAGCTGGACGGCGGCTGGCTCCCGGTCGTGCTGCCGGGAAGCCGGAACCCGAGGATCCAGCCGGGCGGGCCGGGATTCGTGGACGCGTCGGAAGGGGTGGACGTGCTGGAGAAGCCGTCCGGAACCGTCAACCGGGCGGAAGGGGACATCCACCCGCTCGGGAACCCCCACTACTACCTGGACCCGGTCCGGCTCAACGTCGTCGCGAAACACCTGGCCCGCGTGTTCGGGCAGCTCGACCCGGCCCACGCGACGGAGTACGAAGCGAACGCCGCCGCATTTGCGGAGAGGATGACCACGTCGCTCAAGGGCTGGCAGGCGGCGCTCGCGCCGTTCGACGGGCGCGCCCTGGTGACCTATCACACGAACTTCGCCTACTTCCTCGACCGGTTTCATTTCAAGCTCTTCGGCACCGTGGAGCTGAAGCCCGGGATCCCGCCGACGCCCCGGCACCTGGCCGAGCTGGGGGCGGCGATGAAGGCGGCGGGCGTGGGGGCGGTCCTGTACCAGCCGTACCAGGACGCGGAAGCCAGCCGGGAGCTGGCCACCCGCGCGGGAGGCCGCGCGGTGGAGATCCCGACCGAGGTCGGGGGCGTCCCGGCGGCGAAGGACGTCTTCGCCAAGTTCGACTTCATCGTGGCGGCCATCTCCGGAGCGCTCAAATGACCGGCTTCGCGGCGTTCCTTTCCGTGATGGCGCTGCCGCTGCTGGCCTGCGTCCTGCTGGCGGTCATCCTGCCGACCCTGGGTGTCCACGTCCTGGCCCGGGGGGTGATCTTCGTGGACCTCGCGCTGGCGCAGATCGCGGCGCTGGGGCAGAGCGTCGCCTTCCTGCTGGGCGCCGAGCCCGGCGACCCCAGCACCTACGCCTGGTCGCTGGGATTCACGCTGCTGGGGGCCGCGCTGTTCAGCTTCCTGTGGGACCGGGGCCATTCCGTGCTCCAGGAGGCGTTCATCGGCATTTCGTTCTCGCTGGCGACCGCCGCCACGCTGCTGCTGCTGGCCAACGCGCCCCACGGCGCGGAGCACGTCCAGCACTCCCTGAGCGGGGAGGCGCTGGGCTGGATGACCCTCAAGGACATCGGGCTCATGGCGTCCTTCTACGCGGTGGTCGGCGCCTTCCTGTACCTGGCGCGGAAGACCCTGCACCTGTGTTCCGCCGATCCGGGCAAGGCGCACCGGCGGGGCCACTCGGTCAAACTCTGGGACTTCGCGTTCTACGCCGCGTTCGGGCTGGCCGTCACCTCGGCGGTCCGGGCGGCCGGGGTGCTGGCGGTCTTCTCCTTCCTCATTGTCCCGGTGGTCTGCGCCACCCTGCTCGGGACGTCGGGCGCGCGGCGGATGTGGCTGGCGTGGGGGCTGGGCATCGCGGTGTCGCTGGCCGGGTCGGCGCTGTCCTACGCCCGCGACTGGCCGATGGGCGCGACCATCGTCTGCGTCTTCGGGGTGCTGGTGGCGGTCATCTCGGCCGCCACCCGGATGCGCACGCTCGGCGACCTGGCCTGAGGCGCGATCCGCCGCGTCCGGCGGAAGGGCCGTGCTAGGCTGGGCCCATGCTGATCCTGGCCGCCGGCCTGCTGGCCGGGCTGATCCACGTGCTGACCGGCCCCGACCATCTCGCCGCGATCGCGCCCCTGGCCGTGGTGCGGTCCCGCGGCGCCTGGCGGGCGGGCGTGCGGTGGGGGCTGGGCCATTCGGGCGGGGTGGTGGCGATTGCGGGGGTCGCGCTCGCGTTCCGGGGGCTGGTGATCGCCGACCGGATATCGGCATCCGGCGAGCGGATCGTCGGGATCGCCCTCGTGGTCATCGGGCTCTGGGGCCTGCGCAAGGCGATTTCGCGCAACGTCCATGCGCACGTGCACGCGCACGCCGGCCGGCCGCACCTCCACCTGCACATGCATGAGCCGGGAACGGTGCATCCCGGACCGGGCGCCCACCGCCATTCCCACGCCGCGTTCGGGATGGGGCTCCTGCACGGCGTCGCCGGCGGATCGCATGTCCTGGGAGTGTTGCCGGCGTTGGCCCTGCCGACCTTCATGGCGTCCGTCTCGTATGTCGCGGGCTTTGCCGCAGGGACGGTGGCGGCGATGGGCGTGTTCGCCCTGGTGATGGGGTGGTTGTCAGGCTCCGTGGCGCAGCGCGGCGAGCGGACGTTCCGCGGGTTGCTGGGCGCGAGTGCCACGGCCACGCTGGCCGTCGGGGCATTCTGGCTCATCCACGGACCGGTGTAGCCGGCCCGGTCAGTTGGGGGTGGTGCTGCTCGGGACCGGGGAGGCCCCGGCTTCGGCGGGACGCGGCGCGGCCTTGAGCGAGGGATCGAGGGCATCCTGCTCGGAAATGTAGGTAGTGTTCAGGGTGTACGACTTGACCTTGCCGGCCGGATCGAACCGGAAGACGAGGTCCTTGTTGTCGTTCCGGCCGAAGAGCCGGTACTGGTAGTATCCGTAGCTCCACGTCTGGTCGCCCGCGTCCACGCCGACGCGGAAGGGATCGCCGAGCCGGTCGAGGATCCGGGCCTTCGTGGTCTCCCCGGGCTTGATCCAGCCGGGCGCGCTGGCCGACTCGAAATTCCTCCCGATGGTGAAGCAGCCCGCGAGCGCGAACGCCACGAGAAGCAGCCCTGCGTGTTTCATGCTCCGTTCATTCTACCCGTTTACTTCCAGTGCACGGACAGGGAGGCCCAGTACGTCCGCGGGTCCGCGGGCTCGAAGTAGGCACCGGAGGTGTCGTTGACCGTGAGGGCCCCCACATACCGGGCATCGCCGAGGTTGTCCACGCCGGCCGCGGCTTCCCACAGGCCGCTCTGCCATCCCAGCCGGCCGTTCGCCGCGCGCCACGATGCCGCGCGCGCGGTGTTGGCGTCATCGGCAAAGACATGCTGCCGCCACCGGCCCCCGACGGCGGCCAGCGGGCCCCACCCGGGGAGGTACCGCAACTCGGCGGACCCCTCCATCCGTGGGACACCGGCGAGCTGGTGCGTCCCGAAGGTCGCGTCCCCCTGGAACCGCGCATTCGCCACGGTGCCGGCCAGCGACACCGCGAGGCCGGCCGGCAGGGCCTGGTCGAGGGCCGCCTCCACGCCCACGTGCGAGGTGCGGTCCACGTTGCGGTAGTACGGCTTGGTGGCGATGATGGTCTGGGCCAGCTCCCCCCGCACGTAGGTCTGGTAGACCGCCGCGTCGAACCACCCGCCGGACCACGGCGTCCCCCGCACGCCGGCCTCGGCGCTGCGCGCCCGCTCCGGATCCAGGTCGAACCGGGTCCCGGACAGGGGCGCCCGCAGTTCGGTCAGCGTCGGGACCGCGAATCCCGACGAGAGGTTGGCATACCCCGACAGCCGGGGGGTGATCCGCACCGTGCCGCCGACCGCGGGATCCACGCGGTCCCACCGGCGGCTGCCGGTCTGGTCGCCGTCCGCCAGAAACCGGTCCGCGAGCCGGACCTCGTGCCGGTCGATCCGCACGTGCGCGAGCAGGACCAGCGGGGGCAGCGGGCGGACCTCCTGCGCGGCGTACAGCGAGCGGGTCCGGATCGCGGTGGACTCGTCCGCCGCCAGCGCACCGCGGTAGCCGTTGACGTTCCTGTAGTCCTGCTCATCCTGGGCGTGGCCCGCCACCGCCGCGCCCAGCGTGGTGGCGGCCTCGTGGCCGAACGGCGCGGTCTCCCAGCGCACCCGGGCGTCCGCGCCGCCCCCGAGCTTCTGGCTCATCGCATCCTGGAAGTTGAGCTGGGCCAGGGCCCGCGTGTCCCCCCAGGAGACGACCGTCGCCTCCAGGCCCGGCGCGATCAGGTGGGCGACCCGGGTCCCGATCCGCAGCCGGTCCTCGTGCCGCGACCAGTTGCCCGCGAGGTTGGCGGGCCGCGGTTGCCGCGGATCCGCGGCGAGCTGGGCCGCGGTCAGCGGCCCGGGCCGGTCCACGGCGACTGCGCTGGCCAGCGCGACGACATGGATCGAGGTCGCCTCGGACAGGGTGGACGTGGCCTGTCCGGTCCGGCGGTACCCCGTCGAGGCCCCGTGCCGCCCCCCGCCCCCCGCGGTGGTCCGGCCGCCCCCCCCCCAACCCCGCGTCCGGCCCGACTCCGCCCCCCCACCCCCCAAACAACCGGGCCCCCCAACCCCCCGCCCCCCCTCGGTGCGCTCCACGCCCGCGCGGGACTGTTCCGGCCCGCGCCGCAGCAGCAGGTTGACCGCGCCCCCCAGGCCCCCCGGTCCGTACAGCCCCGCGGCCGGTCCGCGCAGCACCTCGACGGACTCCACCGCGCCGAGCTCCGCGGACTCGAGCCGCGTCTGCCCGTCGAGGTCGGTGAGGGGGATGCCGTCCGCGAGCACCAGCAGGTCGCGCGTGCCGAACGTGGCCCGCGCCCCGAATCCCCGTGCCCCCAGCTTGAGGTCGTCCGTGTTTTCGCTGCGCCGCTCCACCGCCAGCCCGGGCACGCCGGCGAGGCCGTCGGCCAGGCTGAGGCCGCGGGTCCCGGCCAGCCGGTCCCGGTCCACGACGGTGACCGCGACGGGCAGTTCCATGAGGGGCCGCTCGGACTTCGTCGCCGTCACGACGACCGGACCGAGGGTGGGAAGGGTCGTGTCGTCCGCGCGGACCGGGACGGCGGAGGCCAGCGCCAGCCAGGCCACCGCCCCTGCGGCGCCCGCGCGCCTCAATGCCCGGCGTCCGCCGTGTACTGGTAGAGGGCGGCGAGCTGGTCCGCGACCAGCTCCAGCCCGCTCTTGGCCCCGGTGGAGGTGTCCACGTCCAGCTCCGGGGTCTCGGCCCCCACGAGCACGACCGCGTCCTTGAACCAGCGGGAGGGGATCTTCCCCTTGATCACGTCCACGAAGCTGGCGATCGGGTACCCCGTGCCCGGGGCGGTCAGGTTGACGGGCGCGCACCCGTACGCGTCAATCGCGATCCGCTTCTCGTCCACCCGCAGGTACTTGGTCTCCGCCACGTTGAACACCCCGGCGACCTTGTGCGAGGACTGCTCGAAGGCGAGGATCGCGGACTCGAGTCCGGCCGTCGCCAGGAAGACCCTGAACCCGAGGCTGGGGATGAGCTGCTTGCGGTACCGCACCAGGAGCGGGAGGCCCTCGAGCTTCTTCTCCTTGTTGACCATGACGTCAATGGACCCCGTGCCGCGCACGGCCCGGGCCAGTTCCTCGTACGGGACCTCGACGTTCTCGGACGCGAACAGCTTCTTCGGGGGCACGCCCCGGATCGCGATGGCCTGCGCGGCCATCCAGTCGTCCGGCGGCTGCCAGCCCTCGGCGGCCTCGGCCTTGCCCACCTCGATGAAGACATTGCCGCACGCCTTCGCGGCCGCGACGAGCGCCGCGTCACCCTTGACGTCGTGGGGATCCTTGAAATAGAACCGCAGCACGACCGCCTTCGCCCCGTCCTTGTGCAGGAGCGAGAGGAGTTGGGCATGGTGCTCGCGCCCCCACGGGAGCGGGCCGTAGGCCGCCGTGGTGGCCCGGTCGATCACCACCAGCCGGATCGGCGGCGCCGCGGCGCGGACCGCCCCGGTCGCCGCGAGCAGGACGGCGGCGAGCCGGGCCCTCATGCCGCCAGCCCCACACGCTCACCCCGGTCGTGTTCCGTGGCCAGCGAACCGGCGATGAAGACCGCGGTCGAGACCGCCAGGCACGGGATCCAGTAGTTCTCGGACCAGAACGGGTCGTTCCGCCAGAGGTATCCCGCCGCCGAGGTCAGCAGGAAGCCCGACACGATGCTCCAGAACGCCCCGGCACTTGTGGCCCGCCGCCAGAAGAACCCGCCCAGGATCGCGGGGAGGACCACCCCGGAGCCCCAGAGCGCGGTGAGGATCAGGGAAACGATGTCCGGCATCAGGAAGGCGATCAGGAGCCCGGCGGCGCCCACCCCCCAGGTGAGCCACCGCGTGGTGGCCAGGATGGCCTTGCGCCGGCTGAGATGGCGGTCCCGCACGAACAGGAGGTCGCCCAGGAGGGCCGCCACCGAGACCATCAGCATGCTGTTGGCGGTGGACATGAACGCGGCGAAGGCGCCCACGACCGCCAGCCCCACGAGGCCGGGCGGCAGGGTGTGCCGGACGAGTTCGAAGAGCACATGGTTCTTCGGGATGTCGCCCGCGAGCACGGCGCGGGCCACGAATCCGAGGAGGACCGCGGCGGCGAAGAACATCGCGTTCAGCACCCCGGAGACCCAGAACGCGAGCCGGGCCGCCCGGGCGTTCCGGGCCGCGTCCACGCGCTGCCAGACCTCCATGCTGGGCAGGGCCAGCCACATGCCCACCAGGATACCGACCCAGACGTAGGAGGCGCCGGCGAAGGCGTACGGGTCCGCGAGCCGGTCCAGCGCGCCCTGGGCCCGCAGCAGGCCGGCCAGCGCGCCGAACCCGCCCAGCCGCCACAGCTCCAGCCCCGCCGCGGCCAGGATCGTCAGGAGCATGGCCCAGAAATGGAGGACGTCCGTGTACATGTCGCTGCGGATGCCCGAGTTGGCGGTCAGCCAGATTACCAGCAGGGCCGCCGTCAGCGCCGCCACCTGCGCGTTCCAGCCGCCCCAGACCTCAAGGATGGCGGCGAGCCCCTTGAACTGGGCCGCCAGGTAGAAGAAGTACAGGACGGCGATGATCACCCCGACGGCGACCTGCACGCGCACGGCATACCGCTGCCGGAAGAACTCCTGGAAGCTGGACCGGTCCCCGGCCGCGGAGATGCGCCGGATCCGGCCGACGAACAGCGCCATGATCCAGTACCCCAGCAGCGCCCCGACCCCGCTGGTGAGGCCCCAGCCGATCCCGCTGTGGAACGTGGAGCCGGCGGTCCCGAGGATCGTCCCCGCTCCGACGTTGGTGGAGACGACCGTGAAGGTCAGGAAGCGCCAGCCGATGGTGTTTTTCGAGGTCAGCCAGTCCGCGAAGTCCACGCGGCCGGCCCAGTACTGGTTGACCGCGATCACGACGCCGAGGTAGGCCGCGATCACCACGAAGTCCAGGGGGGCCATGGCGTTTCACGATAGCCGAACGCCTGCGTGCGTTCAACACGGCGCGCGGCCGGCGGGGCCAAAGTTGCGTCCACGCGCCTCCGGAGCGACAATCGGGGGGTGAAGACGGCGGCACGGCGGCTGGTGTCCCTGGATGCGTTCCGGGGCGCCGTGATCCTGACCATGGTCTTCGTGAACGTCATCGCCGGCATGCCCGGCATCCCCGCCTGGATGGAGCACGCCCCCGGCGATGCGGACGCCTTCACCTTCGTGGACGTCGTGTTCCCGGCCTTCCTGTTCATCGTGGGCGTCGCGCTGCCGCTGGCCATCGCGTCACGGCGCGCCCGGGGCGCCGGCACGCTCGACCTTCTCTGGCACATCGCCCTGCGGGCGGGCGGCCTGCTGGTGCTCGGGCTGATGATGGTCAACGGCGAGCAGTACTCGCCGGAGGCCACGGGCATGCGCGAGGCGGTCTGGAACTCCCTGGCCTGGCTCGCGGTCATCATTATCTGGAACGCGCCGTCCGCGTCCTGGCCGGCCAGCCGGCGCGACTGGTACAACGGCGTCCGGGTCCTGGCCGGCGCGGTCTTCCTGTGCCTGCTCTTTTCATGGCGGGGGAAGACCCCCGCGGGCGAGATCGTGCACCTCCAGCATTCCTGGTGGGGGATCCTGGGCCTGATCGGCTGGGCCTACCTCACCTGCAGCCTGCTGTACCTGCTGGTGGACGGCGAGGCGACGGCCCTGATGGGCCTCATGGCCTTCCTCTTCGCCATCTTCATCGGGGACCGGCACGGGAGGCTGGACTGGCTCGGGCCGCTGGGGTCGTGGGTGAGCGTCGGCGAGGACTTCGGGACGCTCTCGGCGATCGTCATGGCGGGCGTGGTCGTGGGCCGGCGGCTGGTGGACCCCGGCACGAACCCGGCGCGGGCGCGGTTCATGCTGGCGTTCGGCGCGGCGCTGCTTGCCGCGGGATTCCTGCTGCGGCCGCTCCACGGATTCAGCAAGGACCACAGCACCGAGTCGTGGGGGCTGGCCACGGCGGGGATTGCCTGCCTGCTCTTCGCCGCGACCTACCTCGTCTTCGACGTCTGGAAGGCCGGCTGGCGCACCGGCCTGCTCCGTCCGGCGGGCCAGAATCCGCTCCTGGCGTACCTCCTGCCCGAGCTGCTGGGCAGCGTGACGGCGCTCCTGGGGGTGGATCTCATGCCGTACTACGGCAAGGGCCCGGTCGTCGGGTGCGTCAATGCGGCGCTGTACACCCTGGGGATCCTGTTCCTCACCGGGTTCCTGACCCGCCGCGGCGTCGTGCTGAAGCTGTGAAGGACGGGCTGCCCGCGGCCGGGTTGCTGGTCCTGCGACTCGCGTTCGGGCTGGGACTCGCGCGGCACGGATACGACAAGGTCTTCGCCGGGCGGGCCATGGACCTGGTGCCGGAGCTGGCCCGGCTGGGGCTGCCGCTCCCGGTGGTGTTCGCGTGGGCGGCCGCGCTCTCGGAATTTGCAGGCGGCCTGCTGCTGGCGCTGGGGCTGGCCACCCGGGCGGCGGCCGCCTTCGCCGCCGCCACCATGGCCACGGCGGCGTTCGTCCACCACGCCGCGGACCCGCTGGCCGCCAAGGAGCTCGCGCTGGCCTACCTCGCGGTGTCCGTGGCGGTCCTGCTCACCGGCCCGGGCCCCCTCTCGCTCGACCGGCTCCTGGGCAGCAAGCAATCCTGACCCGCTTCGGGCGTCCCTCGCGGCGCGAGGGGCTGACCGGCTTCGGGCGTCCCGCGCGCCGCGCGGGACTGAAGGGACTCACGCTCCTTGCCGCGGTCGCGTCCGCGCCGCCGGCCGCCGCCGCCGGGCTGCACCTGCCGGTCACGCGGGACACCTCCATCTCATGCTATCCCTCCGAGCGGCGGCTGAACGCAGGGGGCGCGCCCCGGCTG
Source organism: uncultured bacterium (assembly GCA_964400385.1). Taxonomy (GTDB): domain Bacteria; phylum Oederibacteriota; class CAKKQC01; order CAKKQC01; family CAKKQC01; genus CAYNUZ01. Next base: position 10,608 of record CAYNUZ010000060.1, read on the forward strand.
AAGCTCAAGGGCAACGAGAACCTGGTCCTCCTCGACTTCGACGCGTTCCGGCTGGCGGGTCGGCGCGTCGTGCGGGCCACGCTCCATGTCAAGGCGGCGGAGCGGAACCACATGCTCCGGTGGATCGGCGTCTCCACCGTCGGGGCGGCGTGGGGCGAGGGGCAGGGCAACGCGGAATCGGAGGCGGCGGAGGGCGAGTCGTGCTTCCTCGCGCCGGGCACCGCGCACGGCCGGAAGTGGGCGAGCGACGACTCCACCTTCCTCGACGTCGTGTTCGGCCGCGGCGGGACGTCCTGGACGCGCACCACGACCCGCCGTGAGGCCGGCGGCTGGCTGGCGGTGGACGTGGACGGCCGGCTGGTCGAGGCGTGCGCGGCGGGGCTCTCGTTCGGCCTGTGCCTGAGCGACGACAACGGCCAGACGATGCGCGTGCGTCCGGACACGGACCCCGCCTCGAACGGCGGGAACAACCACCTGTTCTCCCGCGAGCAGAATGCGGCGGGGCCGTGGCTGGAGGTCGAGACCGCCCCCGCGGTGGCGCCGGTCCCCGTGGAGACCGCCGTCTCCGTCGTGCCGTGGCCGGGCGCGCCCGGTCCGGCGCAGGGCGGCGTGGGTCTCGCGTGGGCC
>CAYNUZ010000061.1:0-11042 GCA_964400385.1 uncultured bacterium
GCGGGCGCGGGGCGGAATCCCCACGACAGCGTCATGTACTGTGCCCGGCCAAGGTCTCCGATGGAACCCCAGGCGTAGTCCAGCCGCAGGCCGTAGAACGCCAGCCCGCCGCCCGCGCTCAACCCGGCGCCCGCGCCCGCATCCTTGATGCCGTGGAGGTACCCGGCGCGGGCGAAGAGCACCCCGTTGAGGTTGCCCTCGACGCCGACGCTGTAGTCCACCGGCTCGCCCCGCTGGTACGCGATGACGTCCCCGTCCACCAGGAAACGGACGTCCGGCGACCAGCCCGGCGCCTCGCCCTCGACGGGGATCGGCTCCCGGGTGGCCTTGAACCCGAACGCGAACCCCAGCTTGGCCGCGGTCGGCAGCGGCGCGGTCCGGCCCTCCAGGGCGCCGGAATATCCCACGTTCTGGACCACGCCGGCGAACGTGAGCGTGTCCGGGACCGCCTCGTAGGCCCCGCCGAGGTCCACCGCGGCCTCCGAGACCCCGGCGCCCGCCAGCGCGTGGTGGAAATACTTGACGGACGCCCCGCCCGAGAGCGCGTCGGCCACACGCACGCCGCCGCCCACCGTGAACCCGAGATCCGACGCGTCCACCGCGGATGCGAGGCCGCGCGTGCTCTCAATCGTGCCGTAGTTGAAGGACTGGACCGAGGCGCCGGCGGTCATGTTGAGCGGCAGGCCCGCGAACCCCGACGGCACCGGCGCCGCAAGGCCCAGGTAGCTGTAGTTGATACCGGCCACCCAGACCAGGTGCGAGAGGGTGGCGGCGTATCCGGGGATGCGCGCCAGCCCGGCGGGGTTCCACTGCAGGGCCGTGGCGTCGGCCACCGCGGCGGTGGCGGCCCCGCCCATGCCGGCCGCGCGGGCACCGGTGACGAAGTTGAAGGCGTCCAGCGCGGTGCCGCCGGAGGCGCGGGCAAGGCCCGCGAACAGGACGAGGACGGCGGCGGCGCGCTTCATGATCGGGTCCGGCTCCATTGTCCCACTCCCCCCGGCCGCAAGGCCACCGCCGCCGCCAACACGGCGACGCCCGGAACCCATTGCAGGAGCAGCCGATCCAGCGAGGTGGCCAGCAGCCAGTTCACATCCAGGATGGTGAGGGTGTACGCGAAGCTCGCCGCCGCCACCTGGATGGCGAGGATCAGCGCGACCTCCCGCAGCCCGGGTTCGGCCAGCCGCCGCCAGCCGGAAAGCATCGCGAGCAGCGCCACCGGCCAGAACAGGAGCCACGCATGGAGCGCGTGGTTCAGCCAGGTCGCGCCCGACGGCCCGGCCCCGAACATCTCGAGCGCCATCGCGCGGGCAACCAGCAGGAGCCTGTGCGGCGCGGCGGCGAGCGCCGCGATCGTCACCGGGCCGTAATCATAGTGCTTGAGGCCGAGAGACCATACGACGCCCTGCCACGGTCCAGCGATCGCGAGCCAGGCAGCCGCGGCCGTGAGGAGGCCGCGCAGCGTCACGCGGCCGCGCCGGACATTGAGCGCCAGCGCGGCCACGCACGCGAGCCCGCCGACGACCCCCTCATTCTTGAGCAGCCCCGGGATGCCCGCCGCCAGTCCAGCCAGCCACACCGGCGCGGTGCCACGGCATGCCCGGATCGTCACGAGCATGGCGCCCGTCATCGCCGCGGCCAGCGGCCAGTCCACGTACCCGTTGTACGACTGGTCGAGCGCGAGCGGGAGCAGCGCGACGGCGCCGGTGACGAGCCACCGGCCGCGGGTCACCCCCAGCTCGAGGAGCAGCGCGGCCAGCAGCCAGGCCAGTGCGCCCCCGGCCAATGGCGAGACCAGGCGCAGCCAGCGGGCATCGGTCGCGCCCGCGCCGCCGGTGAGGACCGTCTGGAGCCATGGCCAGCCGAGCGGGTATTCCTGGTGGGAGAAGTTGTAGTCGGGATCCGTGAGGAACCGGACCGGCAGCCAGCCTTCATGGTGGATCGCCTTCACCTTGAGGTCCCACACCGCCCAGGCGTCCCAGTTGGACCAGGCGGGGATTGGACTCAGCGCGTTCACCACGGCGAGTGCGAGGGCCGTCACCACCAGCCCGCGGCCGATCCCGTCTTCGCGTGAGTCGGGCGCGCCTCGCACCATCCACCATCCGGCCGCCGCCAGCATGATCATCGCCAGAAACACCAGCAACGGTTCCGCCCGCTCGACCTTGGGATCGACACGAGCCGGAGTGTCTGCAGGCCGGCTCTGGACCTCCGCGCGCCATGCCCCGGGCAGCATTCCATACCCCCCAATCTTCACCATCCCGCCTCCGAGCCGGATGCCGATGGTGTGCATGTCGCTTGTCGCGAATGAGCCGTCCCAAAGCACGAGATGGCGGCCGTCGTGCCGCTCGACCCAGATCGCGGTGTCCATCCCCAGATCCATGGCCGGCTTTCCAGAGGGATCGGGTCCATCAATGGGCTCGTCCAACATGACGGTTCGGTCCGGGAACCGGGTGATAGGCGGGAAACGGGGCACACATTCAACCCGTACGGGCCATGGGAATTTCTCGTACACCGCGCGGTATTTCATGAACGCCGGCTCCCGGTCCGGGTCGGCAGCCAGTACGACTCCGGACCAGGGCCTCAGGAGCAGCGCATGCCATTCCGGGTCGCCGGACTCGATCGTGGACCGCGAGGGGAGATCCAGCGTTGCGGCGGTCAGACGGCCGGGAAGCTCCCGGCACCTCGGCACGAGACTCACCAGCAGCAGCGCCGCCCAGCCCACGCACAGGATGCCGAGCGCCCGCCTCATATCTCTACGGTGATGATCGCACACTCCCTCGGCTTGACCCTTCCCCGCCCCGTCCGCATACTGGACGGGCATGGCCGCCTCCCCCGTTCCCCGCCGCGCCGTCCGCCCGAAGGCGCTCCACCTCACCGCCGTGGTCCCCGTCTACAACGAGGAACACCTGGTGCGCGAGAGCCTCGACCGGCTGGCCGCGATCCGGGTCTCCCCGCTGCTCACCCGGCTCACGATCGTGATCGTGGACGACGGCTCCCGGGACGCGTCCTGGGACGCCGTCCAGCGGTTCGCCGCCGCCATGCGGGGCAAGGCCAAGTTGACCGTCCGGCCGCTGCGGCAGGAACGCAACCAGGGCAAGGGGGCGGCGATCCGCCGGGGCATCGAGGCAGCCGAGGGCGACGTCACGGTGATCCACGATGCGGACCTCGAATACGACCCCCGGGACCTGCTGGGAATCGTGAAGGTCTTCCTCGCAGAGGACGCCGATGCCGTCTTCGGCTCCCGGTTCCTGTCCGGCCCGTACCGCCGAATCCTCTACTTCCACCACCAGCTCGGCAACAAGCTGCTGACCCTGGTCTGCAACGTCCTCACCAACCTCAACCTGACGGACATGGAGACCTGCTACAAGGCGGTCCGCACCGACGTCTTCCAGAGCATCCCGATCGAGTCGAACCGGTTTACCTTCGAGCCGGAGATCACGATGAAGCTGGCCAAGCGCGCCTCGAAGATCTTCGAGATCCCGATCAGCTACGCGGGCCGGACCTACGCGGAGGGCAAGAAGATCGGGTGGAAGGACGCCGTCACCGCGATGCTGTCCATGGTGAAGTTCGCCTTCTCCGACAACCTGTACAAGGCCGATCCCGGCGGCGGGCACATCCTGGCCCGCATGGGCCGCGCCGCGAAGTACAACCGGTGGATGGCGGACACCCTGAAGCCCTACGTGGGCGCCCGGGTGCTCGAGATCGGGGCCGGCACCGGCAACCTCACGATGCAGCTCGTGCCCCGGCCGCGCTACTTCGCCACCGACATCAACCCCGAATACCTGCGCCGGCTCCAGACGATCATCAGCGACAAGCCGTACCTGACCGTGGCGAAGGTGGATGTGACGGACCGGCGAACGTTTCCCCGGGTGCCGGAGGGGTTCGACACCGCCATCTGCCTGAACGTCATCGAGCACATCGAGCACGATGTCGAGGCCTTCCGGAACCTGGCCTCGGTGCTGGCGCCCGGCGGGAGGGCGATCATCCTGGTGCCGAACGTGCCCTTCCTGTACTCCAGCCTGGACGAGGTGCTCGGGCACTACCGGCGGTACACCCGCGAGCTGCTCGCGCAGCGCGGCCGGGAGGCGGGGTTCGACGTGGAGCGGATCATCGCGTTCAACCGGCTCGGCGTCATCGGCTGGTTCCTCAACGGGAAGATCCTGCGCCGCCGGCATTTCGGGCTGGGCCAGATCTGGCTGCTCAACCTCCTGACCCCGCTCCTCAAGCTCCTCGACTACGTCCTGCCGCTGCCCTCGCTCTCCCTGATCGCCATCTTCAAGAAGCCCGGCTGACGCCGGGTCACCGCCCGAGCACCACCCCGGCCGCGAGCGCGAATGCGAGCGGCGCCACCTGCAGGAGGAGCCGGTCGAGCGAGGTGAGGCACAGCCAGACCACGTTGTACTGCGCCCCGAGGTAGACCGCCCACGTGGCGGCGAGCTGGAGGGCGAGCAGGGCCGCCAGCTCCGGCGCGGGCGAGCGCAGGAGCCGGGTGGCGCCCAGCACCAGCCCCGCGGCCACGGCGTACCAGAGCAGGAGCCACGAATCGCGCAGGTGGGTCCCCCACCCCTCGGTCGTGACCGGCCCGCGGCCGGTGAGCATCGGCATCGTCAGCGGAATGCCGGCCGCCTCGAGGACCGCGGCCTTGAGGATCACCGGCCCCTGCTCCGGCAGGTTGTTCTGCATCCGGTCGGTATCCACCTTGAACGTGGAGTTCAGGTTCCACCCCTTGTTCACCGCCCGCCACGGCAGGACCAGGACGCCGAAACACGCCGCGGCCACCGCCACCGCCTTCCACGGCAGCCGCCGCCGCAGGACGTGGAGGCCCAGCAGTCCGATGCATCCCGCGCCCATCACGAGCCCCTCGTTCTTGAGGAGCGCGGCCAGCCCGCACATCAGGCCCACGGTCCACGGCGGCGAATCGCCGCGCAGCGCGCGGACCAGGAAAACCAGCGCGCCCACGAGGAACCCCGAGACCACGAGGTCGGCGTACCCGCTCGAGGCCTGCTCCAGCACCTTGGGCACGAAGACGAAGAGGCCGGCCAGCAGCCAGCGCCAGCGGCCCGCGCCCAGCTCGAGCAGGAGCCGCGCGAGGAGCGCCGCCAGCATGAGGTAGAACGCGACGGAGAGCCCGCGCAGCAGGCTCTCGTGCAGCCCGCCGGCGCAGCTCCCCAGGAACGCCTGGAGCATCGGCAGGCCCGGCGGGTAGTCCGGGTGCATGAAGTCGAAGAGGGGCTCCTGGAGGAACTCCTTCGGGAACCCGCCCGCGAGCCAGAACGCCTTGGCCTTGAGGTTCCAGATCGCCCAGGCGTCCCAGTTGGACCACGCCGACATGGGCAGCGCCGCCTCGGCGGCCGCCAGCGCGCCCGCCGCCCCCACGAGCGCGAGGCCGCCGATATTCCACACGCCGAGCGGTTCCGCCGCGGGAACAGGAGCCGGCGTGGAAGGCACGCCGCGGCGGCGTATCCATGCCCACCCCGCCGGCAGGAGGGCCCACGGCAGCAGGCAGGTCGCCACGGACCAGCGCACTCCCGCCAGCCCGGTCACGACCATCCCGAAGACGGTCAGCCCCGACCCGGTCAGGAGCGCCAGCGCGGCCCGGGCCGGAAGATCGGCGCCGAACGGCGCCGCGAGCCCGGTCACCGCATTGAAGAGCCAGCCGAGGGCCACCAGCGCGGCGAGTCCGGCCGGCCAGCCCCACGGATGGCGGACCGCGAACAGGGCGGCGGGCAGCGGATCGGTCTTGGGAGCGGCCGGGGAAAACACCAGCTTCCCGTCCGCATTCGCCGCCAGCGCGTACACCCGGCTCTTCGCGGGCAAGAGCTTGTTCCACACCGCGGCGAGCGTCAGCTCCTTGGTCCGCACCAGGTTCAGGAAGGCCGGGTCCACCGGCAGGGTGAACCGCGCGGCCCCGGTCGGCGCGAACCCGATGGGCGCGAACCACGACCACGTGGGAAACAGCTCGTACTCGGCCCGGTAGTACTCGAAGGTGTCGTCCCGTTGCGGATCGTAGGCCAGCACGAGCAGGCGGGAGCCCGCCGGGACCGAGCGCGCCGCCAGCGAGAAGAATGCGTGCAGTTCGGCGTTGCCGCTCTCGATCTCGGCCCGCTTCGCGTCATCGGCGTGCACCGTGGGCCACCGCGCCGCCAGCCCCGACACCCGCGTCCCGGCGTGCAGGAGGAGCAGGACCGCCCACCCGGCAACGAGCGCCAGCAGGACATTGCGCCGGATCTCCGCCATGCGCGGTCAGCCCAGCCGGCTCAGGACAGCCGGGACCGTGAAGAGGCAGAGGGTCGTCGTGAGGAAGCTGGCGCGGCCGGCGAGACCGGGCTCGCCGCCGAACCGCGCAGCGTACAGCCCCGCCTGGGCCATGCACGGCATGGAGGCCTGCAGCACCGCCTGCGAGCCGATGGGCTCCGGAACCCCCCAGTGCCGGACCACGAAGAGCGCGAGGGCCGGCATCACCACCAGCTTCACCGCGGCCACCATGGCCAGCGGCCGCGCGTCGCCAAGGTGCAACAGCGGGTGCTCGACGAGGATGGCCCCGGCGTACACCAGTGCGAGCGGGATCGCCGTGCCGCCCAGCAGCTCAAGCACCTCCATCAGCCACGCCGGCAGGGTGGTGCCGGTCATGCCGAACGCCGCGCCGGCCGCCAGGGCGAACAGATTGGGATGGAGGAAGAACTTCCACGCCACCTTGCCGGACAGCATCCAGGTCCCCAGCGTCCAGAAGAGCGGGGTGTACGCCACGGTGTACAGCGCGACGTACAGGATGCCGTCCCGCCCGTGCATGGCGTAGCTCAGGGGATACGGGAGGAAGGCGGCGTTGGCGAAGGTCAGGATGTAGACGTAGGTCGCAGCCCGTTTCCCCCGGACCCCCGCGAGTCCCGTCGTCAGCCGGCCCAGCAGCCAGCCCACACCCACCGTCAGCGCCGCCGCCAGCGGCAGGCCGAGCAGCGGCCCGGCGAACCCGCGCTCCAGCGCGGCGCTCTGCGGCGTCAGCCGCGTCGCGGCGGTGGTGAACGTCAGCGCCGGAATGCAGACGTCCATGTTCAGCCGGATGACGTCCCGGACGCTGTTCCCGCCGACGATCCCGGTCCGGCGCGCGGCGTACCCCACCCCCGAGAGGGAGAAGAAGGTCAGGATCTTGAGCCCCATACCCGTCATGCCGGCTTGTGCCCCGTCCCCAGCGCCACCCGGCCGAGCGGCGGCCCGGTCAGCCGGTCGAGCCATCGCGCCACCGGGGTGAAGAGGTCGTGCACCCGGTACTCGGCCGGCGACATCATCCGGCCCTGGAGGGACCGGCGGCGCACGAGCCAGCTCAGGACCCCGAGGAAGTTCACGTACCGCACCTCCACGTCGGTGAACCCGGCCTCCACCAGCTTCGCGGCCAGGGCCAGCCGGCGGTAGTGGCGGATGCCGTAGGTATGCCGCAGCAGGTCGTCGGTCGGCGTCTCGAGCGCCCACGTGAAGACCAGCACCGTCCCGCCCGGCGCCAGCACCTGGAACGTCTGGCGCAGCGCGAGGGCATCGTCCTCGATCAGCTCGAGGGAGTTCATGAACAGCGCCGTCGTGAAGGCCTCCGCGCCCAGCGCGAGGAAGGCCGGCGATTGGACGTCCAGCTCCCGGACCTCGACGTCGGTCCGGCCGGCCACGCGGGCGGCGGCCCGCGCCAGGCACTCCGGCTTGCGGTCGATCCCCAGCAGCCGCTCGCGGCCGTGCAGCCGCCCCAGCATGAGGCCCGTGCCGCACCCGACCTCCAGGACGCGCGGCCCGAGGTGCGGCGCGACCAGGTCGGCCTTCCAGTCGTAGTACCGCCGCATGGACGCGATGGACTCGAGATCCAGCACCAGCGGGTCGGTGGTCATCGCGTCATGATAGCAACGGGCCCGGCCGCCCCCGGGCTTGTCTCCCGCCGCGGTGCGGCGCATCATGGGACGCATGTCCCCTTCTTCGGCCGTGCGGCGCGCCGGCGGCGGCGCCCTGGTCGCCGGCCTCCTGCTCGCCGGTCTGGAGCTGGCCCTCCGCCTGTCCGGCTGGCAGCCGGCCCACGCGCTGCTCTACGCCGCCTTCGACCGGACCCGCCTGTTCGTGCCCGGCGAGGGCGCGGGCGGCGAGCCCGTCCTGCGGACCAACCCGGCGTACCTCTCCCGGTTCTACCCGCAGGCGTTCGCGCGCGACAAGGCCGGGGGCTTCCGGGTGTTCGTCCTCGGGGAATCGGCGGCCGCGGGCTGGCGGCTGGCGGATCCGGCGGCGGAGCGGTACTCAAGCGTGCTGGCCGCACGGCTGTCCCGTGCGCTCCCGCACCGGCGCTGCGAGGTGATCAACGCCGCCGGCACGTCCCTCGGCTCCGGCCGCCTGCGCGTCCTGGCGGAGGAGCTGGCCGGGTACCAGCCGGACCTGCTGATCACCGGGATGGGGAACAACGAGTTCCTCGAATTCCCGGTCGAACGGGCGCTGCGGGCCCCGGGGCTCAACCGGGACAAGGTGCTCAAGGCGGCCGAGCGGAGCGCGCTGGCCGCGTGGATGCTGGACCGCGTCGCGGACGTCCGGATGCGGGCCGGCGGCGGGCCCGTGGCCGCCTATCCCCCGCTCTCGGACGCCGAGGCGGGGGAAGCCGTCGCGCGGTTCGGGGAGCACCTGCGCGCCATCGTGCGGTGCATGCACGCGGCGGGGGCGGCCGTGATCTGCTGCACGCTCCCGGCCAACCTGCGGGTGGATCCGGACCGGGCGGACGACTGGCTCGCGGACGCGGCGCGGCACCGGCCGGACCTGGACCGGGAGGCCTGGGACGCCGCCTGGAACCGCGGGCGGCTGGCGGAGGAGCGCGGGGACTGGCGGGCGGCCGTGGCCGCCTTCGGGGACGCGCGGCGGCTGGATCCGGGGTATGCCCGGACCTGGCGGGAGCTCGGCCGGTGCCGCGAGGCCCTCGGGGACACGGCCGGGGCGTCCGACGCGTTCTGGACCCACCTCGACCTCTCCCGCCGGCTCGTCACCCGGGAGCTCAACCGGGAAATCCGCCGGGTGGCCCGCGAGGAGGGGGCGGACCTCGTGGACCTGGCCGGCGTGTTCGCGCACGCCGCCCCGCGGGGCCTCCCCGGGTACGACCTGTTCAACGATTCCATGCACCCGAACGCCCGCGGCCATGCCCTGATCGCCGCCGCCCTGCTTCCCGTCGTCCGCGCGATCGCGGCGGGCCGGCGGGGGGCGCGCTAGAACACGGTATAGATGAGCGGGGCCGAGGTGGACGCGACGACGATGAGGAGCGCGAGGAGCAGCAACACCGCGACGAGCGGGACGATCCACCACGCCTTGTTCGCGCGTGCGAATCCGACGAGGTCGTTCGCAAACCGGGCAAGATGTCGCAGACGGCGCATGGTCGAGGCCAATCTACCATGAGCGGCACGACCGCCCGTCGCCTCCTCCGCGCCCTGGGCATCGCCGTCCTGACGGCCGGCGCGCTGGAGGCCGCGCTGGCCGCCGCCATCCACGGAAGCCCCGTGATCCGGCGGTTCCTGTCCATGCGGATCGTCCGGCCCGGGGAGGACTACCGGGACCTCACCACGGCACGCGAGCTGGTGATGGCGTCCCCCTGGTCCCTGGGGCCGGGCGCGGACTGCTTCGGGTACCGCCTGAACTCGAACGGGTTGCGCACGCCGGAATACGCGGTCGCCCGCACGCCCGGACGCCGCCGCGTGGTCCTCCTCGGCGACTCCTTCCTGGTCGAGGGGAACCGGCAGCCGGGCGACGCGCATTTCGTGTCCTTCCTCGAGGCCGGACTCGGCCGGGCCGACCGGACCGAGGTGATCAATCTCGCCGTCACCGGCGTGGGCATCCGGTTCTACCGACGCATGCTCGAGGTGGAGGGGCGGCGGCTGCATCCCGATGTCGTGCTCGTCGCGCTCTACGCCGGCAACGACCTGACGGACGAGCCGGTCACCGGGGCGGCCCTGCCCTGGACGACACGGCTGGCGCTGGCCTCACGAACCTGCCGCCTCATCCGCAATCTCTGGCGGCTGGCGAGCTTCTCCCCTACGGGCCACGACCTGTGGCGGCCCCGGGATCCCGCCGCCCCGGCCTTTTCCCCGGAAGGGTTTCTCGCCATGGAGCTCGAACGTTCCGCGCTCTTTGAGGACCCCTGGCCCCCGGCCATCGCACAGCAATGGGAGGGCGCGCGCGACGACCTGCGGGCGATGGCCGCCTGGGCGAGCGCTGATCATTTCCGCCTCATCGTCATGGTCATTCCCGCGGAAGTCCAGGTCAACCGGGCCCTGCGGGAGCGGATTGTGGCCGCGACCGGCGGCCGGGCCCTCGATTTCGACCTGCCGCAGCGGGCCATGGCGGAGGCGGCACGCACCGATCGCATGACGCTGCTCGACCTGCTCCCGCATTTCCGGGCCGCGGCGGTGGGCACATCCCTCTACACGCCCCTGGACACGCACTGGAACGCCGCCGGGGAACGCCTTGCCGCCCGGCTGGCCGCCGGCGCGATCCGGGCTGCGCTGGGACGCTAGCCCGCGGCCGGGCGGTCGACGAGGAAGGGGCCGAGGACCAGGGCGTCAAGCGCGGTCCCCAGGAAGCACCGGCAGGCGTCCGCGGGCGTGCAGACGATCGGCTCGTCCCGGCGGTTGAAGGAGGTGTTCAGCAGGACCGGGCACCCGGTCGCCGCCTCGAACGCCTTGAGCACGGCATGGAACCCGGGATGGACGGCGGCATCCACCGTCTGGACCCGGGCCGACCCGTCCACATGCGTCACCGCGGGCAGGCGCACCGCCCCGTCCCGGACCGGGGCGGTCAGCAGCATGTACGGGGAGGCATGGCCGAGATCGAACCAGTCCGCGGCCCGTTCCGCGAGCACCGCCGGGGCGAAGGGCCGGAAGGTCTCGCGAAACTTGATGAGCTCGTTGACGTGGCGGCCCATCCCCTCCCGGCGCGGGTCCGCGATGATGGAGCGGGACCCCAGCGCCCGCGGTCCGAACTCCATGCGGCCCTGGAATACCCCGACCACCTGCCCCGCGGCCAGCCGCCCGGCCAGGGTGGCCGCCCGC
>CAYNUZ010000062.1:0-11011 GCA_964400385.1 uncultured bacterium
CGGGGCCGCGGCGGCGGCCCGGGAAGCCGAACAGCGCCGGGACGCGGCGGAGCGGTCCGCCGCGGCGCTCGAGGAGCGGGACCGGCAGAAGGTCCTGGCCGTCATGCGTGACCGGGAGGTGGCGACCCTGCGGCGGAACCACCAGGAGCTGGCGGTGGTGGTCCAGAAGCTCGAGCAGGATGGCGTGTACCAGCGGATGGACGCGGACCTCAAGGCGAAGAAGATCGCCGCGCTGACCCGGCAGCTCGAGGCCGCGCTCAAGCAGAAGGCGGAGTTCGAGGCGGCCTGGAAGCGCGACCAGAAGGAGGCCTTCAAGAGCGAGCGCCAGATCGGCCGGCTCCTGCAGGAGCGGGCGAAGCTGCGCGACGAGCTCAAGCGGCTGGCGGGTTTGATGAACCGGGGTCCCGAACCCCCCCGGGCCAAGCCGGCCTCCGTCCCCGCCAGGCCCGGAAAGGTACAATCCACTCCATGAGCCTCCCGGCCGCCCGCGATCCCCGCTCGTTCCCGCCCGGCTTCGTCTGGGGCGCCGCCGCGGCCTCGTACCAGATCGAGGGTGCGGCCCGTGAGGACGGCAAGGGGCTCTCGGTCTGGGACATGCTCTGCCGCCGGCCGGGCGCGGTCTTCAGCGGCCACACGGGCGACGTCGCCTGCGACCACTACCACCGGTGGCCCGAGGACGTGGCCCTCATGGCCGACCTCGGCCTCAAGGGGTACCGGCTGTCCATCGCGTGGCCACGGGTCATCCCGGCGGGCACCGGCCGGGTCAACCGGCGCGGCCTCGACTTCTACGACCGGCTGGTGGACGGCCTGCTCGCCCGGGGCATCGCCCCCTACGTCACGCTCTTCCACTGGGACTATCCGTATGACCTGTACTGCCGGGGCGGGTGGCTGAACCCGGACAGCCCGGCGTGGTTCGCCGAATACACCCGGGTCGTCGTCCGCCGCCTCTCGGACCGCGTGCGGCACTGGATGACCCAGAACGAGCCGCAGTGCTACATCGGGCTGGGCCACCAGGCGGGCATCCATGCCCCCGGGGTCAAGCTGGGCATGCCCGACCTGCTCCTGGCCACCCACCACTCGCTGCTGGCGCACGGCCGCGCGGTCCAGGCGATTCGCGCGACCGCCCGGAAGCGCCCGCTGGTCGGCGCGGCGCCCGTAGGCGTCGTGCGGGTCCCGGCCTCGCCCGCGGCGCGGGACGTCGCGGCCGCACGGCGGGCGATGTTCGCCATCACCGACGGCCAGGGGTTCTGGAACAACACCTGGTTCATGGACCCCATCCTGCGGGGCCGGTATCCGGAGGACGGGCTCAAGGCCTACGGAGCCGCGGTCCCGAAATTCACCCGCCGGGACCTCGCCGTGATGCACCAGCCCCTCGACTTCTTCGGGGTGAACGTGTACCACGCCGAGACCGTGAAGGCGGGGGCCGGCGGCGCGGCCGCCGCGGTGCCGCACGCGACCGGCCATGCGCAGACCGCGAACAAGTGGCCGGTGGTGCCGGGCTGCCTCTACTGGGGCCCGAAGTTCTTCTACGAGCGGTACAAGCTCCCGGTCTACGTGACGGAGAACGGCCTCTCCTCGATGGACTGGATCGCCCGCGACGGCGCGGTCCACGACCCCGGCCGCATCGACTTCCTCGCCCGCCACCTGGCCGAGCTGCGGCGGGCCGCGGCGGACGGGGTGGACGTGCGCGGCTACTTCCAGTGGTCCATCCTGGACAACTTCGAGTGGGCCGAGGGGTACAAGGAGCGGTTCGGGCTGGTGTACGTGGACTATGCCACCCAGCGGCGCATCCCCAAGGACTCCTTCCGCTGGTACCGCGGCGTCATCGCCGCGAACGGGCGGAACCTGTGAGCGCCGGCCGGGGCGCCGGGGCCGACAAGCTCTTCGAGGCGATCGCCGCCGGCCAGGTGGGGCGCGTCAAGGAGCTGCTGAAGGAGCAGCCCGAGCTGGCCAGGGCGCGCGATCCCCAGGGCAACTCCGCGATCCTCGTGGCCGCGTACGCGGGGTCCCCCGAGATCGCCGCCGCGCTCCAGGCCGCCGGCGCGCAGGTGAACGCCTTCGAGGCCGCGGCCCTCGGGCGCACGGACCTGGTGCTGGCGCTGCTCGAGATGAACCCGGGCCTGCTGCGGGCGTTCGGGCACGACGGCTGGAGCCTGCTCCACCTGGCCGCGTTCTTCGGCCACCGGGAACTCGCCGCCGCGCTGCTCGACCGGGGCGCCAGCCCCGCCGCGATCTCGCGCAACGCGATGTCCAACCAGCCGCTGCACTCCGCGGTCGCCGGGCGCCGTATGGAGCTCGCCAAGCTCCTCCTCAAGCGCGGCGCCGAGGTGAACGGCCGGGCGCAGGGGCTGACACCGCTGCACCTGGCGGCGCACGCGGGGCACGCCCCGCTGGCCGAGCTCCTCCTCGCCTTCGGCGCGGACACCCGGGTCAAGGACGACGCGGGCGTCACCCCGATCCAGATGGCCGCCGACCAGGGGCACGCGGCGCTCGCCGAATCGCTCAAGCGCTTCTAGGACCGGCCATGGACCGGGGACGCCCGAGCCTCCCCGCCGCCGCCCTCTTCACCGCCCGGATCTTCGCGGCCTCGGTCTTCTGGTCCCTCCTCACCCTCCTCGCCGGCCCGTTCGATCCCCGCTGGCGGTGGCTGCGCCGGATCATCGGGAACTGGGCCCGCGCCTGGTTCCGCGCGGGGGGCATCACGGCCCGGCTGGAGGGGATGGACCACCTGCGGCCGCTGCTCGGGCGGCCCCTGCTCCTCGTGGGCAACCACCAGAGCTCGCTCGACATCCCGCTGCTCACCCTCGCGTGCGACGGCCTGGTCCGGTACTTCGCGAAGCGCGAGCTGTTCTTCGTGCCCTTCACCGGCTGGGGCATGCGCACCCAGCGGTGCGTGCCGATCTACCGCGACAGCCTCAAGAAGACCCGCCGGGCGCTGGACTACGCGCTCGACACCCTGCGCTGGTGCCCGGCCGGGATCGCGGTGTTCCCCGAGGGAACCCGCACGCGCACCGGCGAGCTGCTGCCGTACCACCGCGGCACCTTCAACCTGGCGAAGCGGGCGGGGGTCCCGGTGATCCCGTTCGCCATCGTCGGCGCCGGGGCCCTCATGCCGCCCGGCGCGCTCGCCCCCCGCCGCGGGGAGGTCCGGCTCGTGTTCGGGGCGCCGATCCCGCCGGAGGACATTGCCCGCCTCACGCCCGACGCGCTGCTGGAACGCACCCGGTCGTTCACCGCGGACACGCTGGCCCGGGCCGCACGGCCGGCCTGAGCCCCCGTCCGGGGCCCCCTATATAAGGAAGGAACGGGCGGCAGGACGCCCGCCCACGGTACGTTACAATTGACCCGATCGCAGCGCCAGACCCGCGTGGCGGCCCCGGCGGGGCGCGACCCACGGCGGACCAGGAGACCCGGTGACCCAACAGATGACCCTGAGCCCCGGCGCCCCGGCGCGCCACGAGGCCGGCCCCCCCGCGGGCCGGGCCGCGGCGTTCTACGACCTGGACGGGACCATCGTGTCCACCAACCTGGTCCACGCCTACTGGTACTACGCCCGGAACAACCAGGGGTTGTGGCGCAGCGCGCGGTCGGCCCTCCGGGTCCTCCGCCGGGTCCCCCTCTACGTGGCCACCAACCTCTACGACCGGCAGGTCTTCAACGAGCTGTTCTTCCAGGTGTACCGGGGCGAGTCCGAGGACCGGCTCCGGTACCTGTCCGAGGAGCTCTTCGAGAAGGTCCTCAAACCCGCGATGTTTCCCGGGGCCGAGCGGCTGGTGGCGGCCTCGCGCGCGGCGGGCCTGCGGCAGGTCATCGTCAGCGGCGCCCCCGACTTCACCCTGCGCCCCATCGCCCGGTACCTGGGGATGGACGAGGTCGCGTGCAACCGCCTCGAGTTCGTGGACCACCGGTGCACCGGCCGCGTCCTGCCGCCGGTGATGGCGAGCGCCTCGAAGGCGACGTGGATCCGGAACTACGCGGAGACCCACGGCATCCGGCTCTCCGACTGCTACGCCTACGCCGACAGCACCAGCGACCTGCCGATGCTCTCGATCGTGGGCCACCCGGCGGCCGTCAATCCCGACCTGCGCCTGAAGCTGACCGCGCGCCAGCAGCACTGGCCGGTCCTGGACCTCTCCTAGCCATGCCGCTGCTGCGCCACCAGACCGAGCGGCAGGTCGTCTACATCGAGAAGGACTCCGCCAAGCGGATCGTCCACTTCGGCGAGGACTTCCTGCACGAGGAGCTGCCGGTCGGGACCCGGGTCATCTACTCCAAGCCCCCCATCGCGGGGCTGCCCAACCCCAAGGCCGCGATCCGGTACGCGCTCAACCACCCGCTCGACTCCCCCCCGCTCTACGCCCAGCTCGAGCCGGGCATGCGGGTGACGATCGCGCTGGACGACATCTCGCTGCCGCTGCCGCCCATGCGCACGCCCGACCTGCGGCAGCTCGCGCTGGAGGCCATCCTCGAGATGCTGGGCGACCATGCGGTGGACGACATTCACCTGGTGATCGCCAACTCGCTCCACCGCAAGCTGACCGAGGGCGAGATGAAGCGCATGGTCGGCTCCGAGATCCACCAGGCCTACTATCCCGACCGGTACTACTGCCACGACGCGGAGGACCCCGACGGGCTGGTGCTGATCGGGACCACGCCCCACCACGAGACCCTGCGGATCAACCGGCGGGCCGCGGAGTCGGACCTGCTGATCTACATCAACATCAACCTGGTGCCGATGGACGGCGGCCACAAGTCGGTGGCCGTGGGGCTGTGCGACTACGAGAGCCTGCGGCCCCACCACGAGCCGCAGACGATCCTGGAGTCGGACAGCTACATGGACCCCAAGCGCAGCCAGCTCGGCCACAAGGTGGAGCGGCTCGGGCGGCTGGTGGACGGCGCGCTCAAGGTGTTCCACGTGGAGATGGCGCTCAACAACCGGATGTACGGCGACATGCTCGACTTCCTGGCGAAGAACGAGGACGACTTCACCGAGACCGACAAGGCCAAGTTCGAGGCCATGCGCTGGGCGCTCAAGAAGCTCCCCCGCGCGGCCAAGCGCCAGATCTTCCACCAGGTGCCGGCGGAGTACGAGCTGATCGCCTGCTATGCCGGCAAGACCGACCCGGTCCACGACCGGATCCTCGAGCGCACCTTCGACCAGTACGCGGTCAACGTGCAGGGCCAGTCGGACATCCTGATCCTCGGGATCCCGTACATCTCGCCGTACAACGTCAACTCGATCCTGAACCCGATCCTGGTCAACGTCATGGCGCCGGGGTACCTGTTCAACTTCTACCGGGGCAAGCCGCTGGTCCGGAAGGGCGGGGTCCTGATCTTCGCCCACCCGTGCGTCGACGAGTTCGACCCCGAGTTCCACCCGAGCTACATCGAGTTCTTCAACCGGCTCCTGCCCGAATCGCGCGACTCGTTCTACCTCCGCGAGAAGTACGAGCAGGAGTTCGCGAAGAATCCCGCGTACCTCCAGATGTACCGCAGCGGCCACGCGTACCACGGCGCGCACCCGTTCTTCATGTGGTACTGGGGCGAGAACGGCCGCGCCCACTGCGGCAAGATCATCGCGGCGGGCGCCGAGCACACGCACGTGCCGGAGCGCATGGGGTTCGACCACGCGCCCAACCTCACGGAGGCCATCGCGATGGCGAAGACGTACGCGGGCGCGTCGGCGAGCATCTCGTACCTGCACCTGCCGCCGATCCTCGTCGCGGACGTGACCTGACCGGACGTCCCGGATGACCGGTTCCCCGCCCCCGCCGTTCCGCCCGACCGAGCTGCTGCGCGGCCGCCACCTGTTCCTGCTGGGCGGGACCGGCTTCCTCGGCAAGGTGACGCTCTCCATGCTGCTGGACCGCTGCCCGGACATCGGCCGGGTCTACGTGATGGTCCGCTCGGCCGGGGCGGGCACCGACTCCGAGCACCGGTTCTGGAACGCCATCCTCCAGTCGCCGCCGTTCCAGCCGCTGCGCGACCGGCACGGCGCGGGACTGGCCGCCTTCATCCGCTCGAAGCTCGTGATCGTGGACGGCGACGTGACCCAGCCGGACCTGGGGCTGGACCCCGCGATGGCCGCCCGAATCGCCGGCGACACCGACGTGCTGGTGAACTGCTCGGGCAAGGTGGACTTCAACCCGCCGCTCGAGACGTCGCTGAGGACCAACGTCACCGGGACGCGGCACACCCTGGCCTTCGCCCGCCGCATGAAGACCCCGCGGTACATCCACATGAGCACCTGTTTCGTGGCCGGCAACCGGTCGGGCGAGGTGTGGGAGGACGAGCCGGTCCTGGGCTACTTCCCGAACCGGGGCAACGAGAGCTTCCCCCCGTTCGACGTGGACCGGGAGATCGAGGACTGCGAGCGGCTCACCGAGCGCGCGAAGGAGGAGGCGCAGGACCGGCTGCTGGGCGCGCAGTTCCGCGAGGCCGCGCTCGCGCGGTTCCGCGAGGAGGGGCGCGACCCCGACGACGCCGCGGCGCTCAAGCTGGGCATCGCCCGGGAGCGGAAGAACTGGATCCGCGAGCGCCTGAGCCGCATGGGGCTGGAACGCGCCCGCGGGTGGGGCTGGCCCAACATCTACACGTACTGCAAGAGCCTGGGCGAGCAGCTCGTCGCGCGCGAGGAGGGCATCGTCCGCACGATCATCCGCCCGTCCATCATCGAGAGCGCCATCGCCTTCCCCTTCCCGGGCTGGAACGAGGGGTTCAACACGTCCGCGCCGTTCATCCACATGGCCACCAAGGGGCAGCCGATCGTGCCGTCCAAGGGGAAGCTGGTGCTGGACCTCATCCCGGTGGACTACGTGGCGGCGTCCATCATCGCCATCACGGCGCAGTGCCTGGTCGAGACCCCCCCGCTGGCCCACCAGGTCTCCTCCGGCGACCTCAACCCGCTGCAGATGGACCGGATCGTGACGATGCTCGGCCTCTTCAAGCGCCGGCACTTCCAGCGGAAGACCACGGGGAACGCCCTGGTGAACGAGCTGGCCGCCCGCATGGAGACCCAGGTCACGGACCCGAAGATCCACAAGGACTGGATCGTGCCGGCGCTGGACCGGGCCATGGAGGCGTTGACGGAGAAGCTGGGCGCCTTCAAGACCACCGCGCCCGGGCCGCTGCGGCCGCTGGCCGGGCAGCTCGACGCGCAGGCCGGGCGCCTGAGCCGGTTCGTGGCGGACGGCAAGGGCGTCTTCGAGACCTTCCACCCGTTCGTGGTCGAGAACGAGTACATCTTCCGCGCCGACCACATGCACGCGCTGGTGGCGCGCATGCCCGAGCAGGACCGGGTCACCCTGCCCTTCTCCCCCCAGTCCATCGACTGGTACGAGTACCTCCTCAACATCCACTTCCCCGGGCTGGAAAAGTGGGTGTTCCCGAAGCTGGAGCAGGACGGCGCCACCAAGGTCCGCAAGGTGCACGCGCACGCGACCCTCAACGAGCTCTTCGACACCGCCACCAAGCTGCACGCCGGGCGGACCGCCATGCGGATCACCCGCAACAAGCGGGAGGAGGTCTACACGTACGCCGCCCTGCGCGAGTGCGCGCTGCGGGCCGCGGCCTTCCTGGCCGGCCAGGGCATCCAGCCCGGCGACCGGGTGGCGCTGATCGCGGAAAACCAGCCCGAGTGGGCGATGGCGTATTTCGGGATCCTGAAGGCGGGCGCCACGGCCATGCCGCTGGAGAAGGAATCCTCGACCGACGAGATCGCGCACCTGATGGCCGCGGGCGAGGCGAAGGGGCTGGTCCTGTCCGCGACCCTGGCCCGCAAGCACCCCCGGCTGGCCGACAAGCTGGCCGCGGCGCCCCTGCGTCCCGCGCGCTGGACGTTTGACGAGGTGTTCGCGCTCGGGGACGAGGCCGCGGAAGCCGCGCGGATCGCCGCGCTGCCCGCCACGGTGCGGCCGGACGCGCTCGCGTCCATCATCTTCACCTCCGGCACCACGGGCAACCCCAAGGGGGTCATGCTCACCCACCGGAACTTCGCGAGCCTGGTGGCCAAGCTGCTGTCGGTGGTGGAGTTCACGCCGGAGGACGGCATGCTCTCGGTGCTGCCCCTGCACCACTCCTTCGAGTTCACGGCCGGGCTGCTCTGCCCGCTCACCCGCGGCGCGCAGATCACCTACCTCACCAAGATCGGCGAGGAGTCGCTCAAGGACGCGCTCCAGGAGGGCCACACCACGGTGATCGTGGGCGTCCCGGCGCTCTGGAAGGTCCTCAAGCGCGGGATCGAGAAGAAGGTCGAGGAGAAGACCGGGATGACCCGGTGGCTCTTCGACGTGCTCACCGACGGGAACTACCACCTGCGGGAGGAGGCGGACATCAACCTGGGCCCCGCGCTGTTCTGGCCGGTGCACGAGGCGTTCGGCGGCCGGATCCGGTACCTCATCAGCGGCGGGGCGGCGCTGCCCCAGGACGTCGCCAAGGCGTTCCGCGGCCTCGGCTTCGACCTCCTGGAGGGGTACGGCCTCACCGAATCCGCCCCCGTCCTGACGGTCACGCGGCCCTCGCCCATGCCCCCCGTGGGGACGGTGGGCGCGCCGCTGCCGGGCATCGAGATCCGGCTGCTCAACCCGGACCGCCGGGGCGTGGGCGAGATCGCCGCGCGCGGCCCCAACATCATGGCCGGCTACTACAAGAACGAGGCGGCGACCGCCGAGGTCCTGCACGACGGCTGGCTGCACACCGGGGACCTGGGCCGGCTCGACGAGCAGGGGCAGCTCTTCATCGTGGGCCGGGTGAAGGACGTCATCATCGGGATGAACGGGAAGAACGTGTACCCCGACGAGCTGGAGGAGGCCTACGCCAACGCGGAGCTCATCAAGGAGCTGTGCGTGGTGGGCATGCCCGACGGGTCGGCGGAGCGGGTGGCCTGCCTGGCCGTGCCCGCCGAGGGGCTGGCCGGGGACCGCGCCGCGATCGAGGCGCGCATCCGCGACCACGTGGCGAAGGTCTCGGCGGACCTCCCCGTCCACAAGCGGATCCGGCAGCTCCAGGTCCAGGAGGGCGACCTGCCGCGCACGGCGACCCGCAAGGTGAAGCGACGCGAGGTGGTCGAGCTCCTGAAGGCCATGGGCGGCAACTCCGCCGCGGCGGCCGGCGCCGCGGCCGCGAAGGCCGCCGAGGACGAGACGATGGTGTTCCCGCGGGAGGTCTCCCGCCTGGTGGGCCGGCTCCTCGACGCCGGCCAGCACGCCGCGTACCACCACTACTTCATCCCGACCTTCCGGGGGCGGAACTACATCCCCCGGCACACGAACTACGTCGTGGCCGCCAACCACGCCTCCCACCTCGACATGGGGCTCATCAAGATGGCGCTGGAGGAGTCCGGGCCCGAGCTGGTCACCCTGGCCGCCTCGGACTACTTCTTCGACAGCAAGTACAAGCGGGCCTTCTTCGAGAACTTCACCAACATCGTCTCGCTGGAGCGCAAGGGGTCGCTCCGCCGGTCCTTCCGGCAGGCCATCGACCACCTGCGCCAGGGCCGCAACATCCTCATCTTCCCCGAGGGCACCCGGTCCCGCACCGGCCAGCTCCAGCCGTTCCAGCGGGGGCTGGGGTTCCTGGTGATGCACGGCGAGGTCGGGGTCCTGCCGGTGTACCTCGACACCCACCATGCGCTGCCGGCCGGCACGGTCGTGCCCCGGCAGCGCGAGGTCGCGGCCACGATCGGCCCGTACTGCTCGCGCGAGTTCATCGACCGGCTCAGCGAGGGCCTCTCCGCCTCCGAGGCCGAGCGGCTGATCACGGCCTACGTCCAGCACATCATCGAGTGCCTGCGCGACGGGACGCCCGTGGAGCTCAATGTCGAGGCCGCCCGCGAGAAGTGGAAGCGGGAGGGCGCCGCCGCGGCCTCGCTGCCCGTGACTTCCGCCGGCGGCGAGGACGGGGAGGCGTGAGCGCGGGCGATCCCGGACCCGTCCTGGTGACGGGCGGGACGGGCTTCCTCGGCCGCCATTTGCTCGAGGCCCTCGCGGCCGGCGGCCCCGCGGTCCGGGTCCTGTCCACCCGGCCGCCGCGCTGGCTCCGCGAATCCGGCGTCGAGGTGGTCGAGGGGTCGGTCCTGGACCCCGCCGTGCTCGCGCGCGCCTGCGACGGCGTCCGCGCCTGCTACCACCTCGCCGGGCTGGTCTCCCGCGACCCCGACGATCAGGCGCGGATGTACGAGGTCCACGTCGAGGGCACCCGCCGCCTCATCGCCGCCGCGCGGGAGTCGGGGCTGCGCCGCCTAGTGCTCTGCTCCACCTCCGGCACGATCGCGGTTACGCGCGACGGCCGGGAAGTGCCCGACGAGACCCACCCGGTCCCCCTCGACATCATCGGCGCCTGGCCGTACTACCTCAGCAAGCTGTACCAGGAGCGCACCGCGCGCGAGGGGTGCGCCGCCGCGGGCATCGAGCTGGTGCTGCTCCATCCCAGCCTCACGCTGGGGCCGGGCGACGAGCGGGAGTCGTCCACCATGGACGTGCGGCGGCTGCTGGACCGCCAGATGCCGGCCATGCCTCCCGGCGGGTTGTCGTTCGTGGACGTGCGGGACGTTGCCGCCATGCTGGTCGCGGCGATGGACCGGGGCCGGCCCGGCGAATCGTACCTCCTCGGCGCCGCCAACTGGACCTGCCGGAAGTTCTTCGAGCGGGTGGCGGACCTCGGGGGCGTGCGCGCGCCGCTGGTGACCCTGGAGAAGCGGCTCTTCCGTTGGGGCGGGGCGGCCGTGGACGCGGCGTACCGCCACGTGGGCCGCACCCCGCCCGTGGACCGGGCCAGCGCCGAGATGGGGACGTACTTCTGGTACCTCGACGCGGCCAAGGCCGTGCGGGAGCTGGGGTTCGCGCCGCGCGACCCCTCCCGGACGCTGGCCGACACGGTCGCGTTCCTCCGGCACGGCCCCGTCCCTTCCCCCGCCCCCAGCCCGGCGTGAATCCGGGAACCCCGCGCCGCGTGGCGGTGATCGCCCACGGCGGCCGGCTCGGCCACCGGCGGCACGAGCTGCGCCGCGCGCTGG
>CAYNUZ010000063.1:0-4534 GCA_964400385.1 uncultured bacterium
AGGGCGGCCGCCTGCCGCACCAGCTCCAGCCGGGCGCCCGCGTCCCCGTCCGCCGGGAGGCCCGCCAGCGCCGCATGGGCGTCCCGCAAAGTTCCGGCGAACGCCTCGAGCACCGCGGCCGCGGGCCGCGGCTCCCGCATGAGGGTGGCCGCCACGGCGTCCAGCGACGCCTCCAGCCGGTTCAGCTCCGCCCCGAGTCCCCCGGTCGCCATCAGTCCCCCTTCCGCTCGCGCTTGGGGTACTTGTCCGCCATGCGCGACAGCTCGAGCCGGACCTTCTCCCATTCCGCCGCCTTCGCGGTGACCGCGCCCAGCCGCGTCCGGGCCTCGCCCTGCTTCGGGGTGCCGGGAAACTCCTCGATGACGCGGTTGTAATCAGCCTTGGCGCCGTCGAAATCCTTCCGGTCCTCGGCCGCGCCGCCCAGCGCCAGCAGTGCGTCGGCGGCCAGCGGGTGCTTCGGGAACCGGTCCACGACCGCCTGCCAGGTCTTCGCCGCCGCGCCGGCATCCCCCAGCCGCTGCTCGCAGTACGCCTTCCGGCCCAGCGCCCAGGGGTCGGTGGTCGAGGCACCCGGGGACGCCAGGTAGGTGTCGTAAATCCGGGCCGCCTCCTTCCACTTCTTCGCGTTCTCATACGCCAGGCCCGCGCCGCGGGTGGCCTCCTCAAGCTGGTCGCCGGTGGCCGACTTGATCGCGGCCTGGTAGATCGCCAGCGCCTTGCCGGTCTGGCCGGCGAGCATCCAGGCCTTCGCGGCGGCGAGCTGGTACTTCCAGCGGTCGGCCGGGTCCTTGGCGAGGTCGGCCAGCTTGAGGTCGTACTCGGCGGCCCGGTCCCAGACTTCCGCAATCGCGGCCAGCTCCGCGATCGCCATCCACTTCTCCTCGGACGGGACGGGCGGGCCCTGTTGCAGGGCCTTGATCCGGTCGTCCACCATGCCGGTGAGCTTGTCCGCAGCCTTGCGCTTCCAGGGCACCAGCGTGGCCGCGTTCTTCACGTCCCGGTAGGCGGCGGCGGCGTCCTTGGGCGCGTCCATCCATTCGTAGATGGTTCCGAGGTCCCACATCGCCTTGAGCCGGGCCTCCTCGGATTTTGCCGCGTCGATCCGGTCGTGGGCCCCCGCGAGGGCGGTCTGGGAGAGCTGGGACAGGCGGGAACGGGCGAGGCGGGCGTCCACGGCGTCAGGGTACTTCTTGATGGCCTTGCCGTAGGCGGCGATGGCCTCCGGCACCCGGCTGCGCCCGGCCTCGAGGTCGCCGATCTGCACGAGGCTCCAGGCGGCCCGGTCGTCGGCGGGCGCGGCGTCCACGAAGGCCTGGTACTGCTCGATGGCGTGCGCGGCGTCCCCCGCCTGCTGGGTCTTCTGGGCCTGGTCGAACAGCGCGTCCGGCGAAGGCTTTTTGGCGGCGAAGGCCCCGGAACATGCCAAGAGGGCGGCCACGCACGCGGCCGCCGCCCTCCACCGTCCCGCGGTCATCCGGCCGGCGCGATCCCGGCCTTCCAGCTTCCCCATCGTCTCCTTTCCGGGCGCCCCGCCGGGCGCCCTTCCTTCAGGATGCCAGGTTGCGACCCAGCTCCGCCTCGATCATCCGGCCGATGCCGAGCCCGCCCGACTCGGCCATGTGCTGCGCCAGCGCCTGGTCCGACATCTCCTGGTACATCTGCGTCGCCCGGTCCTGCCCCAGGAGCCCGTGCCCCACCGTCGAGTTCCGCATCTCCTTGAGCATCTCCCCGATGAAGATCGCCTCGAACTCCTGCGAGACCTTCCGGAGCACCGCCCGCTCCCCCCGCGGCACCGGGCCGCTGCGCGCCCCCGGCTCGAGGCTCGCGAGGACCTGGAGCGATTGTCCCACGCCCGCCAGCGCCATTACAACGTCACCACGTCGGCCTGCAGCGCCCCGGCGGCCCGGAGCATCTGGAGGACGGCGATCATCTCGTGCGGGGTGGCGCCAATCGCGTTCAGCGCGTCCACGACCTCCGCGATGTTCGCCCCTTCCGGCAGCGCCAGCAGGTTGCCGGTGCCGGACTGCCGGAGCGTGGTCGCCTCGGCGGTCTCGGTGAGGGTCGTCTCGCGCTCGCTCTTCACCATCAGGTGCAGCGCGCCGTGCGCCACGGCCACCGCGCTCACGCGGACATCCGAGCCCATGACGATCGTGCCCGTCCGCTCGTTCACGACCACGCGGGCCATCGCCGGCGCCTCGTACTCGAGCCCCGTGACGGCGCTGATGAACTCGACGATGTGGTCCGTGTAGTCCGTGGGGACCCGGAGCTTGACCGAGGAGGCGTCCAGCGACGAGGCGATCGTCGCCACGAAGGTCTTGTTCACGGCCTCGGCGATCCGGGTGCAGGCCGTGTAGTCCGGCTGCTTGAGCAGGAGCGTGACCTCGCCCTGCGAGAATACGGTGGACGGGACCTCCTTCTCGACGATCCCCCCGGCGGGGATCCGGGCCGAGGTGTACCGGTTCCGGGTGGACGACACGAAGGTGGGCGGCTCGCGGTCGGCGCCGTCCACCGACAGGACGCCCTGGGCCACCGCGTAGGTGGCGCCGTCGGCGCCCGTCAGGGGGGTCTGGAGCAGCGACCCGCCCCGGAGGCTCCGCGCGTCCCCGAGGGAGGACACCACGACATCCAGCTTGTTCCCGGACTTGAGGTAGGGCGGCAGGGTGGCGGTGACCATCACCGCCGCCACGTTGCGGACGTGGACGAACTGGGGCGGCACCACGATCCCGAACCGCTTCAGCATGTTGATGATGGACTGGACGGTGAAGATGGTGCCGGTGCGGGTCCCGATCACCGTGTCCCCCGTGCCCGGCAGCCCGACCACGATCCCGTAGCCGGTGAGCTGGTTGTCCCGGGCGCCTTGGATGTCCACAACGTCGCGGACCTTGACCGGGACCGCCCAGGCCGACCAGGCCCAGACCACGGCGGCGGCCACCAGGCCGATGCGCAGCAGCGCCTTCACGAACCGGAAGGGGAAGAGCATCAGGGTCGTCACATCGCCTCCCTTAGAACGCGAACAGCATGGACAGCGCGCGGGAGATCAGCCCCATCCGGGCCTTTTCCGCAACCGCGCCCTTGCCGTTGTACTTGATCTGGGCATCCGCGATCAGCGTGGACATGACGGTGTTGTCCGCCGTCACGTCCTCCGGCCGCACGATCCCCGTGATCTCCATGACCTGCTTCTCGTCGTTGACCGTGATCACCCGGTTGCCGTTGACCACCAGGTTCCCGTTGGGCAGCACGTCCGTGACGCGCAGGGTGATGTGCCCCGTCAGGGCGCCGCTGCGCTGGGACTTGCCGCCGCCGGAGAAGTCCTCCTTGCCGCCGATGCCGAAGTCCTGGAACGGGGCGCCGAACGCGCCGCGGGTCCCCCACGACACCGAGTTCGCGGAGGACTTCTTCGCGGCCGTGTTGGCGCTGTGCGACGCGCTCGCCGATTCCGAGACGATGACCGTCAGCACGTCGCCGATCTTGAACGCCTTCTTGTCCTTGTAGAGGGAATCGCCGCCGTGCGGCCACACCGACTCGGCCAGCGCGATGCGCGCCGCGGCGCACGCCACCACCGTCACCACGATCCACCGCAGGTGCCGCATCCGTCCCTCCTTCAGGTATCCGTCCAGGTTCATGGCATCACCGCCTCGACCGTGCCCGGGTCCACGACGCGGGCCTTGCACAGCCGCTTGGAATCCAGGTTGACCACCGTGATCACGTCGCCGTTCGCGCCGTCGTCCTTCGACTGCGCCATCGCCCGCGCCTCCACCGTCCCGATGCGGGCGATCAACGTGACCTGGCTGCCCCGCTTGACCTGCAGCGCCTGCGCCACCGCATCGCGCCGCACGTAGGCGCCCGCGGCCATCGGCCGCAGCACCCGCAGGCCGATCAGCGCCTCGCGCGCCGTCAGCGCATCCGCCGGCACCCCGGCCAGCTCGCGGTCCGCGGTGTCCAGGTCGGCCTCGCCCAGCACCGTGCCGGGCTCCACCGCCCGCGACAGCCGCGCCACGGGGGCCACCGCGTGCACCCGGTACGACAGCATCACGCGCGCCAGCCGGCGCTCCCCCGCCCACGCCTCGACCGAGACCGGGACCAGGCCCGTCAGCCGCCGGCCGGACACCTCGGCGCGGAACGTCACATCCACGTCGGGAATCGCCAGCGCCCGGGGCGTCTCGGGATCCTCGATCGTCACCTTGCCGTCCGTCCGCGCGGCCTTCGCCGCGAGGAAGTCGTGCCCGAACCGGACCAGGGCGTCGCCCGCCAGCGGCTTCACCACCGTCGTGACCCGGGCCGACTCGACGTCCCCGTCGAACACCACCGCCTCCCGTACCCCCATTGCCGTCAGGCCCCTTGGCGGGTTCCAGAGTTATCTCCACCGGCTGGGCCGGTCCGCCCGCGGTGAAGCTCCACGTCTTGCTCCACGGGCCCCAGACGCCTTGCCCGTTCCTGGCCCGGACTCGCCAGTAGTACGCTCGGCCGGGAGTCAGGAGGCCGGTGTAGGGCACGCGGTAACGTGGCTGGCCGCGATCCGCAGTGTTGCTCACCT